>NZ_JADBRD010000005.1:0-111808 GCF_014930495.1 Enterobacter cloacae complex sp. S3
GTACTGTTCTTTAAAACCGCGCACGGAGCTTTCGCCGCCGAGCGTCAGGCGCTCGGCGCCGTACAGCCGGTCGGGCGACCACTGGCCGTAGGCGCTGGTCAGCCACCACGCGTTACGGGCGACTGGACGCTGAAAGCTGGCGTTCAGGCTCCATTTGCGGAACTCTGCCCGCGGCATATCCCCGGATTTATTTTCGTCGGTTTCGGCATTGAACCACGGCATGCCGTGGCTCCAGGTCGGGTTAAAGGTCGCCACGCCGCCCAGCATTTTTTGCGTGTGGGTAATTCCCAGGACCAGGCTCGAGAGGTTGCGCGTGCTGCTCTTAAGCGGCGCGTCGTTAAGCCAGTTGCGGCTGGAGCGCTGAACCACGCCCGCCGCAATGCCGGTTTTGACCTCCCCGTTGCGGAAAACCACCCAGGACGCGTTAAGGCGGTGGGTTTTCGTATCGCCCGTGGAGAGCCAGTTGAACCCCTGGTTACTGATGGTGGTCCGGTAGTTACTCCAGGCGTAGCTGTAGTCCAGCAGGCCGTAGCCAGACGGCACGCTGACGCCCGCCTGGAAATTCTGCGCATCGTACGCGCTGGCAAAATCGCTGCTGCGCCCGCCGCTGACAAACCATTTATCCGCCAGCCCCAGCATATTATTGGCGGTGAGCACGCCGCTCAGCTGGTTTTCACCGGTGCTCTTCTGCCCGCTATTATCCAGGCTCACGGATGCACTTAACGGAAATTCCGGCTTGCCCGTGAGATTAACGATGGAATATCCGGCCTGCGTTCCCGGCAGAATTTCAATCTGAACCGGCTCGGCGCGCAAACGGTTAATTTGCTCCATCCCCTGTTCGATATCGCGTAAATTAAGGATACCGCCCACCCGTCCCGGAAACGCCATTTTCAGCATGCGCGGCGTTTCACCTTCCAGACGGATCGCTTCCAGCCGTCCTTCCAGCACCACAATATTCAGCTGACCGCCGGAGAGATCCTGCTCGGTAAGAAAGGCGCGGCTGGTGATATATCCCCGGCTGATATACCAGTCAGAAATACGGGCGAGAAGCTCCGTTATTTTCGCCATATCCAGACAGCGGCCCTGCCACGGCGCAACCAGGGCCTGCCGCGTTTTCGGGGAAATGAGGGTCGTGCCGGAGAGGGTAATGGTATCAATGGTGAAGCAGGGCCCGGCGCCGGCTGCAGGCAGAGGCCTGGCAGGCGCGGGACGAGGAATACTCCGCTCCAGCTCTTCACGCTGTTGCTGGTTCTTTAATAACAGTTCCTCCTGCTGCTGACGCACGGTGTCCCGGTCAGCAGGAGTAAGGGGGGCTGCATGGCTCAGAGAGCAAAAAAATAACGAGCAAAAAAAGACGGCTTTGCTGTAATAGCGCATATAAAAGGATAATATTTTTTGGTTTTCTTAATTATGCCAGCTCCGACGCAATAGAGAATAGTCTCAAAAAGAGGGCTACTATAATTAGTAGTAATATTTGCGTTAAGTCTAAAAAAATAAAAATCCGTGATAAAGAAGAGTGTAGTTTCTGAAAGCTTTATTATTCGATCATGGTTCCTTCTTTCACAAAATATTAACTAACCTTCCCAATAATGAGATGTAAACGTCAGCGAGTAGTGCTGATTAAATTACCCGTCGTACTCATCGTGC
The DNA here is from genome assembly GCF_014930495.1 of Enterobacter cloacae complex sp. S3. Classification (NCBI taxonomy): domain Bacteria; kingdom Pseudomonadati; phylum Pseudomonadota; class Gammaproteobacteria; order Enterobacterales; family Enterobacteriaceae; genus Enterobacter; species Enterobacter cloacae complex sp. S3. The sequence goes on from NZ_JADBRD010000005.1 coordinate 1,648, forward strand.
TGCAAACTCTGATGGAGTCTGATAATTCAGTGCTGAATATGGGGCTCGCGCGATAACGTCTTTGAAGTTATCAATCAACAGCATGACGATATCTGTATGGGAAAGCGTGGACAGGATAAAAACAGGCAAAGGAAGATAACATCAGGAAAAGCTGGAGCGGGCGAAGGGAATCGAACCCTCGTATAGAGCTTGGGAAGCTCTCGTTCTACCATTGAACTACGCCCGCTTTGAGGTGCGTATGGCATTATAGACCTTACGCACCTTCATACAAGCCTCTTAACAACTAACCGGCGATAAAATAATCACTTAGCACTTCGGTTTGCTGCCGGGCGCAGGCAGATAACGCTGCGGGTCGATGGCAGTCGCCTTATAGCGAATCTGGAAATGCAGCTTCACCGCATCCGTACCGGTGCTGCCCATGGTGGCAATTTTCTGCCCGGCTTTGACGTCCTGCCCGTTGTTGACCAGCATCGTGTCGTTGTGCGCATAGGCCGTGATGTAGTCTTCGCCATGCTTAATCATGATCAGGTTACCGTAGCCGCGCAGCTGGTTACCCACGTAAACCACCTTCCCGGCCCCGGAGGCATAAACCGGCGTACCACGTGCAGCGGCGATATCAATACCCTTGTTGCCACCTTCAGAAAGTGAGTAAGGGGCGACCACTTTACCGCTGGCAGGCCAAATCCAGCAGCGCTGTCCAACCGGCGGCCATGATGATTGCGGCACCTGATAGGACGGCGTCACTTTGGCGGTTTTGCCTTTCGAAGAGGATTTTTTGCCCGAGGACGATCCGCCGCGAACCTTCAGCTGCTGCCCCACCTCGATGGTGTAGGGCGGAGAGAGGTTATTCAGCCGCGCCAGATCCTTCACGCTGGTTCCCGTTGCGCGCGAAATCCGGTATAGCGTATCCCCGCGCTTAACGGTATAGACCGAACCGGAATAGCTGCCCATATCCGAAGATTTGCTCCCTGAACAGCCCGCCAGCAATAGCGTCAGCGTCAGGCAAAAAATGGCGGTGATGGGATTTCTCGTCAGGCTTCCTGCAAACAAAACAGATCCTCGGTCAGCGTGAATGGCGCACTATGATAACAGCCAAAACGAATATGGGTCATGCCCTTTTCCGCTCTACGCGCCAAACCGTTCGTATAAGAATGCCGTATAATGATCCGGCTGATGGTGCTGAACCACTCGGCATTTTGGCACTGGAGCATCAATGAGTATTCAAGAACACGTTATTTTGGTAAACGACCAGGGAATGGTGATTGGCACTCAGGAAAAATATGCCGCGCACACCTTACATACCCCGCTGCATCTGGCTTTCTCCTCCTGGCTTTTTAACGCAAACGGCGAATGTCTGATCACCCGGCGCGCCTTAACCAAAAAAGCCTGGCCCGGCGTCTGGACCAACTCCGTCTGCGGCCACCCGCAGTCCGGCGAAGAGACGATACAGGCGATAATCCGCCGCTGCCGCTTTGAAGTGGGCGCTGAGCTGACCGATATCACCGCCGTCGCCCCTGAATTTCGCTATCGGGAAACCGACCCGTCGGGGATTGTGGAAAACGAAATTTGCCCGGTCTTCGCGGCCCGCATCACCAATGACGTGACGATAAACGAAGATGAAGTGATGGACTATCAGTGGGTGGAGCTGGACGCGTTATTCCGCGCGCTGGACGCGACGCCCTGGGCCTTTAGCCCGTGGATGGTCATGGAAGCGACAACCGCCCGCGAAAAACTCAAAGCCTTCGCGGCGCAATAAAAAAGCCCCTTTCGGGGCTTTTTTTACATCTTAACGCCTTATTTCACCGGGCGCATCGCCGGGAACAGGATCACGTCGCGGATGGTGTGGCTGTTGGTGAACAGCATGACCATACGGTCGATACCAATCCCAAGGCCCGCCGTTGGTGGCAGACCGTGCTCCAGCGCGGTCACGTAGTCTTCGTCGAAGAACATCGCTTCGTCGTCGCCTGCCGCTTTCGCGTCAACCTGATCCTGGAAGCGCTGAGCCTGGTCTTCCGCATCGTTCAGCTCGCTAAAGCCGTTGCCGATTTCACGGCCGCCGATGAAGAATTCGAAGCGATCGGTGATTTCCGGGTTCTCGTCATTACGACGCGCCAGCGGAGAGACTTCAGCCGGGTATTCGGTGATGAAGGTCGGCTGAATCAGGTGCGCTTCGGCCACTTCTTCGAAGATCTCGGTCACGATACGGCCCAGACCCCAGCTCTTCTCAACCTTGATACCGATGCTTTCCGCGATCGCTTTCGCAGAATCGAAGTTATCCAGGTCCGCCATATTGGTTTCCGGACGGTATTTCTTGATCGCTTCGCGCATGGTCAGTTTTTCGAACGGCTTGCCGAAGTCGAAGACTTCTTCACCGTAAGGAACCTGCGTGGTGCCCAGAATGTCCTGCGCCAGGGTGCGGAACAGGGATTCGGTCAGCTCGATCAGATCTTTGTAATCCGCATACGCCATATAGAGTTCCATCATGGTGAACTCTGGGTTATGACGAACGGAGATACCTTCGTTACGGAAGTTACGGTTGATTTCGAACACACGGTCGAAACCACCGACCACCAGACGCTTCAGGTACAGTTCCGGCGCGATACGCAGGTACATGTCCAGGTCCAGGGCGTTGTGATGGGTGATGAACGGACGCGCAGACGCGCCGCCAGGGATCACCTGCATCATTGGGGTTTCCACTTCCATAAAGTCGCGGTTGACCATGAACTGGCGGATACCGGCCATGATCTGGGAGCGAATTTTGAAGGTCTTACGGGATTCATCGTTAGAGATGAGATCCAGGTAGCGCTGACGATAGCGCGCTTCCTGATCCTGCAGGCCGTGGAATTTGTCCGGCAGCGGGCGCAGGGCTTTGGTCAGCAGACGCAGCTCGGTGCAGTGGATAGACAGTTCACCGGTTTTGGTTTTGAACAGTTTACCTTTCGCGCCCAGGATATCGCCCAGGTCCCACTTCTTGAACTGCTCGTTGTAGATGCCTTCCGGCAGGTCGTCACGGGAAACGTACAGCTGAATACGGCCACCAACGTCCTGCAAGGTCACGAAGGAGGCTTTACCCATGATACGACGGGTCATCATGCGGCCTGCAACGGCCACTTCGATGTTCAGCGCTTCCAGCTCTTCGTTCTCTTTAGCGTCGAAGTCAGCGTGCAGTTGGTCTGAGGTATGGTCACGACGAAAATCGTTCGGGAACGGCACGCCCTGCTCGCGCAGCGCTGCCAGCTTCTCGCGGCGGGTTTTCAGTTCGTTGTTAAGATCGACTACCGCGTCAGCGCCCTGTGCTTGTTGTTCAGACATGTTGGTTCCTCATAACCCTGCTTTCAAACTTGCTTCGATAAATTGGTCCAGGCTGCCGTCCAGCACCGCCTGCGTGTTGCGGGTTTCAACCCCGGTACGCAGGTCTTTGATGCGGGAGTCATCAAGGACGTAAGAACGGATCTGGCTGCCCCAACCGATGTCGGACTTGTTGTCTTCCATCGCCTGTTTCTCAGCATTTTTCTTCTGCATCTCCAGCTCATAAAGCTTCGCTTTCATCTGCTTCATGGCCTGGTCTTTGTTCTTATGCTGGGAACGGTCGTTCTGGGACTGTGTTACCAACCCGGTAGGAATGTGGGTAATACGCACCGCTGATTCCGTACGGTTAACGTGCTGACCACCCGCGCCGGATGCGCGATAAACGTCGATACGCAGGTCCGCCGGGTTAATTTCGATATCAATATCTTCATCAACTTCCGGATAAACAAACGCGGAGCTGAAGGAGGTATGACGACGGCCACCGGAGTCGAACGGGCTCTTACGCACCAGGCGGTGAACGCCGGTTTCGGTACGCAGCCAGCCGTAGGCGTAATCGCCAATGATTTTAATGGTGACGGATTTCAGACCCGCGACTTCACCTTCAGACTCTTCGATAATTTCGGTTTTGAAGCCGCGCGCTTCTGCCCAACGCAGGTACATACGCGTCAGCATGCTGGCCCAGTCCTGCGCTTCGGTGCCGCCAGAACCTGCCTGAATATCGAGATAGCAGTCAGCGCTGTCGTATTCGCCGGAGAACATACGACGGAATTCCAGCTGCGCCAGCTTCTCTTCCAGCACGTCGAGTTCTGCCACGGCTTCGTTAAAGGTTTCTTCGTCGTCGGCTTCGACGGCCAGCTCCAGCAAACCGGAAACATCTTCCAGCCCCTGAGCCATTTGATCCAGCGTATCTACGATAGCTTCGAGAGAGGAACGCTCTTTACCCAGCGCCTGTGCGCGTTCAGGTTCGTTCCAGACGTCCGGCTGTTCCAGCTCGGCGTTTACTTCTTCAAGACGCTCTTTCTTGGCATCGTAGTCAAAGATACCCCCTAAGAACGTCAGAGCGCTCCGTGAGGTCCTGAATACGGTTTTTTACCGGATTAATTTCAAACATGGTCTGTTTTCTTTTATGGACTTGTCAAAATGCGGTGATAAGAGCGGGATTGTACCGAATCCACGCCCTTTTTTATAGAGATTACTGCCGCTAAATTGGCCAGATATTGTCGATGATGATCTGCAGGGTGCGGTTACCGCGAAACTCGTTGATGTCCAGTTTGTACGCCAGCTCGACCTCGCGCACGCCGTTGTCCGGCCATACCGCCGTGTCAACGTTGAAGGCAATGCCGTCCAGCAGCGGTCCACCGCCCATGGGCTCGACCATCACTTTCAGATGACGTTCGCCGACGATGCGCTGCTGCAGCAGACGGAAACGACCGTCAAACAGCGGTTCCGGGAACATCTGCCCCCACGGACCGGCATCGCGGAGCATTTGCGCCACGTCCATCGTCATCTCAAGCGGTGAAAGCTCACCATCGGACACCACTTCCCCCTGCAGCAGGGCCGGATCAATCCAGTCGGTGACCAGTTCACCAAACAGCCGCTGAAACTCGTCGAACTTCGCCTCTTCCAGCGACAGGCCCGCCGCCATCGCATGGCCGCCAAACTTGATCATCAGACCCGGATACAGCGTATCGAGACGCTCCAGCGCGTCGCGCATGTGCAAACCCTGAATCGAACGGCCTGAGCCTTTCAGCGTGCCGTCGCCTGCGGGGGCGAACGCGATCACCGGGCGGTGGAAACGCTCTTTAATGCGCGACGCCAGAATGCCGACCACGCCCTGGTGCCACTCAGGATGGTACATCGCCAGGCCGCCCGGCAGCGTATCGCCGCTGCGTTCAAGCTTTTCGCACAGGGTCAGCGCTTCGGCCTGCATCCCCTGCTCAATTTCTTTGCGTGTCTGGTTCAGCGCGTCCAGCTCGTTGGCCAGCACGCGCGCTTCACCGATGTTGTCGCACAGCAGCAGCGCCACGCCGACGGACATATCGTCCAGCCTTCCGGCTGCGTTAAGACGCGGCCCGAGAGCAAAGCCCAGGTCGCTGGCAGCCAGCTTGAGCGGATCGCGGTTGGCAATCTCCAGCAGCGCCTTGATCCCCGGACGGCACTTGCCCGCCCGAATGCGGCTTAGGCCCTGCCAGGTCAAAATGCGGTTATTGGTATCGAGCGGTACCACGTCCGCGACGGTGCCCAGCGCCACCAGATCGAGATATTCGGCCAGGTTCGGTACGGCAATACCGCGAGAGTCGAACCAGCCCTTATCGCGCAGCAGGGTCCGTAACGCCAGCATCAGATAAAACGCTACGCCCACGCCTGCGAGGGATTTCGACGGGAAATCGCAGTCGCGCAGGTTGGGGTTAATAATCGCTTCCGCATCGGGCAGCGTTTCGCCCGGCAGGTGGTGATCGGTGACCAGCACCGGGATCCCCAACGCGTGAGCATGATCGACGCCCGCATGGGAGGAGATCCCGTTATCGACGGTCATGATCATCTGTGCACCACGGGCGTGGGCCTGATCGACCACTTCCGGGCTGAGGCCATAGCCGTCTTCAAAACGGTTCGGTACCAGATACGTGACGTTATCGCAGCCCAGCGCGCGCAGGCTGAGCACGCTCAGCGCGGTGCTGGTTGCGCCGTCGGCGTCGAAATCGCCCACCACCACAATCCGCGTTCCCTCTTGAAGCGCGTTGTAGAGCATTTCGGTAGCTTTTTCGATACCGCTCAGCTGCTGCCAGGGCAGCATCCCTTTCACGCTGCGTTCAAGATCCTCAGCGCGACGCACGCCGCGGCTGGCGTAGAGACGCTTAAGCAGCGCCGGGAGATCGTCCGGTAAATCAACGGGTTCAACCGCCTCGCGGCGGCGCAATTTTATCGGGGCTTTCACGCGGATTATTTACCACCAAACTGTTTCTGGTGCGCGTCGAGGAACTCTTTCATCTCTTTTGGTCCCTGATAGCCCGGAACAACATAGCCGTTGCTCAGGACAATCGCTGGCGTACCGCTCACGCCAAACTGCACGCCGAGCGCATAGTGGTTAGCGATATCAATGTCGCAGGAGGCCGGCTTAACGCCTTTGCCGTTCATCGCGTCGTCGAACGCTTTGTTGCGGTCTTTCGCACACCAGATAGCCTTCATGTCCTGCTCTGGCTGGCTCTGCACGCCCGCGCGCGGGAAGGCCAGGTAACGCACGGTAATGCCCAGCGCGTTATAGTCTTTCATCTCTTCATGCAGCTTGTGGCAGTAGCCGCAGGTGATGTCGGTGAAAACGGTAATAACGTGTTTTTCCTGCGCCGCTTTATAGACGATCATCTCTTTTTCGAGCGCGTTCAGGTTTTTCATCAGCAGCTGGTTGGTGACGTTCACCGGCTGCGCGCCGCTGACGTCGTACATTGGCCCCTGAATAATGTGTTTGCCGTCTTCGGTGACGTACAGCACACCGCTGTTGGTCAGTACCGTTTTCATGCCGGCAACCGGTGCAGGCTGAATATCGCTACCGGTGACGCCAAGCTTAGCCAGCGACTGTTTGATGGCGGCATCGTCCGCATGGGCGAAACCGGTAAATGAGGCTGCCAGCAGGGTGAACAGCGCGAAAGACTTTTTCATATGTGATCCTGTTACAATTCGTCGACACTCACGCACGAGGGTGGTGCTGTTGGTGTAGCTGCCGCAGGCGTTCCGTCGCGACATGGGTATAAATTTGCGTCGTGGAAAGATCGCTGTGGCCCAGCAGCATCTGCACCACGCGTAAATCAGCGCCGTGGTTTAACAGATGCGTCGCGAAGGCGTGACGCAATACGTGCGGCGAAAGCTTTTCACTATCGATACCCGCCAGTGTGGCGTAATGCTTGATGCGATGCCAGAACGTTTGCCGCGTCATCTGCTGGGCGCGCTGGCTCGGAAACAGGACGTCGATAGACGTACCATTGAGCAGCCACGGACGACCGTGCTCCAGGTACGTTTCCAGCCAGTAAACCGCCTCTTCACCCAGCGGAACCAGCCTTTCCTTGTTGCCTTTACCAATGACGCGCACCACGCCCTGACGCAGGCTGATGTCGCTCATCGTCAGACCAACCAGTTCCGAAACGCGCAAGCCGGTAGCATACAATAGCTCAAGCATGGCTTTATCGCGTAACTCCAGCGGCAGGTCAACAGCCGGTGACTGTAATAATCTCTCAACTTGTGCTTCGCTGAGATCTTTTGGGAGCCGCTGCGGAAGCTTAGGAGATGCCAGCAGCGCGCTGGGATCGTCTTCGCGAATCTTCTCACGGTAGAGGTGCTGGAACAGCCGACGCATGGCGCTGAGCAAACGCGCGGAACTGGTGGCTTTGTAGCCCCCAGCGATACGTTCCCCCAGCAGCGCCTGCAGGTCGTCACGCTGCGCGCTCGCAAGGGATAACCCCCGGTGCGCAAGCCACTCCACCAGCATGGTGAGATCGCGACGGTAGGCGCTGAGGGTATTCTCGGCCAGATTTTTCTCCAGCCACAGCGCGTCGAGAAACTGTTCGATCAGTGCGAGATCCTTTTCCACATCAGCCCCTTTGATTCTGCAGTCAGGCCATTATGCCTGATTGCGACCGGTTTCTGGTACACTACGCGCAAAGTCAAAGCAAGAATTGAGATAGTTACGCGATGAATATTGGTCTGTTCTATGGTTCCAGCACCTGCTACACCGAAATGGCGGCAGAGAAAATTCGCGACATCATTGGCCCGGAACTGGTGACGTTGCATAACCTGAAAGATGACGCGGTCGCGCTGATGGAACAGTACGATGTCCTGATCCTTGGCATCCCAACCTGGGATTTTGGTGAGATACAGGAAGACTGGGAAGCCATCTGGGATCAACTCGATTCGGTCAATCTCGACGGCAAAATCATTGCCATGTACGGCATGGGGGATCAGTTGGGTTACGGGGAATGGTTCCTGGACGCGCTCGGCATGCTGCATGACAAGCTGGCGCCGAAAGGAGTGTCGTTTATCGGCTACTGGCCAACCGAAGGTTACGAGTTCACCAGTAAAAAACCGATTATTGCCGACGGCGAGCTGTTTGTTGGACTCGCGCTGGATGAAACCAACCAGTACGATCTCAGCGATGAGCGCCTGCAAAGCTGGTGCGAGCAGATTCTGGGCGAAATGGCTGAAAAGTTTAGCTAACGCGCATTACCCCTGCGTCGTCTGTTGCAACAGCATCCGGCGCAGGTCTCGCCACTCGGCAGCATCCATACTGTCAGCCGCCAGCCACAGATGCTGGCAACGCCCGCCGTCCACCTTGCGTAACCGTAACATCATGCCGCAGTTGAGCATCCAGGGCATACCGAGAATATCCCACTCTTTACCCTGCCAGCGAAGGCGGGAATCCATCAGTAATTTAATCTCTCCCTGACGGGCATTAATGCGACGCTGGCTGCGTACGCTGTCAAAAACGACAAACGACAGTAACAGCAGCCACAGCGGCGTATAGCTCAGCGGCCACGGCATCAGCAAAACAAAGGCCGCAACCAGGCCGTGGAGCAATAAAGACATCCACTGCGAGCGCCACGAGACGCGAAGATCAGATTGCCACAGGACCACGTTCCCGATTCCGTGTTTGAATTAATTGCACCATCCGTTGCAACTCGGTGTCGGCGGGTTTGCCGTGGTTCATCAGCCAGTTGAATAAATCCGGATCGTCAGACTCAAGCAGGCGAACAAACAGACGCTTATCATCATCGCTTAAGCTGTCATACTCATATTCGAAGAAAGGCATGATGGAAATATCAAGTTCACGCATGCCGCGACGGCACGCCCAGTGAATACGGGCCTTGTTGTTAATATCCATGTTCAGTTTCCTGCATTACGTTTGGCACAGTCGGTACCCCGTTCAGTGTTCTTTATTTCTCTACGGGGACACCAGCTAGTGTAACGTGTTTTTGACCGTTTCATTACTGGAATATTGCGATCGCCGAGCAGGCTTCCAGAATAATCCCTACAAAGACAGCGGATTACATTATTTTGCGTAGCGCTACGCATAACCGGTTTAGGGCACAAATGGTCTGTTGAAAGCGCTTGCATTGCCTGCAGGCTCTTTTACCATTAGGCATTATCAAAGCGTTAAGCAATTCAGGATATCGTTATGGCATTTACACCATTTTCTCCTCGCCAGCCCGCCGCCTCTGCGCGTCTGCCGCTGACGCTTATTTCTCTTGATGACTGGGCGCTGGCAACGCTCAGCGGTGCCGACGCCGAAAAATATCTGCAGGGCCAGGTGACCGCCGACGTCAGCCAGATGACCGAACACCAGCACCTGCTGGCCGCGCATTGCGACCCAAAAGGCAAAATGTGGAGCAACCTGCGACTCTTCCGCCGTCAGGACGGCTTTGCCTTTATTGAGCGCCGCAGCCTGCAAGAGGCCCAGCTCAAAGAGCTGAAGAAGTACGCGGTCTTCTCCAAAGTCACTATCGCCCCGGACGACGAACATGTCCTGCTGGGAGTGGCCGGTTTTCAGGCGCGTGCGGCGCTGAAAAATCTCTTCAGCGAACTGCCGGATGCAGAAAAGCAGGTGGTCAGCGAAGGCGCGACCTCCATCCTGTGGTTTGAACACCCTGCGGAGCGTTTCCTGTTAGTCACGGATGCGGCAACGGCCGAACGCGTGACAGAAGCGCTGCGCGGCGAAGCGCAGCTCAACAACAGTCAGCAGTGGCTGGCGCTGAATATCGAAGCGGGTCTGCCGGTGATTGACGCCGCAAACAGCGCGCAGTTCATTCCTCAGGCAACGAACCTGCAGGCGCTGGGGGGTATCAGCTTTAAAAAGGGCTGTTATACCGGCCAGGAGATGGTGGCGCGTGCAAAATTCCGCGGAGCTAACAAACGAGCGCTGTGGACGCTGGCGGGCCATGCCAGCCGTGTACCTGAAGCGGGTGAAGACTTAGAGCTGAAGATGGGTGATAACTGGCGCCGCACCGGCACCGTGTTAGCCGCCGTACAGCTCGATGATGGACGTCTTTTGGTACAGGCCGTCATGAACAACGACATGGAAGCCGACAGCGTGTTCCGCGTGCGTGACGATGCGAACACGCTGAGCATCGAGCCGTTGCCATATTCGTTAGAAGAGTAATCGTATCCAGGTGCCCTCCCTCTCCCTGTGGGAGAGGGCCGGAGTGAGGGCAACCGCCCGCACGATGGAAAAAACTACACCTGCCCCACGTACAAATAGATCGCCAAAAAGTGGCATACGCTGCCGCCCAGCACAAAGCCGTGCCAGATGGCATGGTTGTACGGGATGCGCTTGCAGACGTAGAAAATCACGCCGAGCGAGTACACCACGCCTCCTAAGGCCAGAAGCGTCACGCCCCCTACCGACAGTTTGATTGCCAGTTGATACACCACAATCAGCGACAGCCAGCCCATTGTCAGATAGGTGACCAGTGACAGCACCTTAAACCGGTGCGCGATGGTCAGCTTAAACAGGATCCCCAGCAGTGCCAGGCTCCAGATAACAATCATCAGGCCACGCGACAGCGGTGAGTTGAGCCCCACCAGCAAAAACGGTGTGTAAGTGCCTGCAATCAGAAGATAGATAGCGCAGTGGTCAAATTTCTTGAGCCACATCTTGGCCCGCTGATGCGGGATCGCGTGATACAGCGTCGACGCCAGGAACAGCAGGATCATACTCCCGCCATACAGGCTGTAGCTGGTAATGGCCATCGCGCTGGCATTGGCGTCCACCGCCTGCACCAGCAATAACACTAAACCGACAATCCCAAACACCAGGCCAATGCCGTGGCTGATGCTGTTGGCTACTTCCTCAGCCAGCGAATATCCCTGTGCGATTAATGGTCTGCTCACCATACAAAACTCCGGGAAAACAAAAGATGATTATTCATCGCATAACTATGCTAACTGAGAATGATTCCAGTGAACACCTGTTAGCTAAAATAAAGTTAAACATAACGTTTCTAAATTACAATCAGACAGTTACACTTTAATTTCAGCGAACGTGCGTTTCGATTTAAATTATAAACATTTAAAATCAATTACATAAAACTGGTTCTGCCTGGGGTAGATCTCTGCGATCACGCTTTTCAATGCATCCAGGGTCATGTTCTCCTGTTCAGCATGTTTTTGCGTCAATGTGTCGAACGTAACGGTTGACGTTCCTGTTACTTCGATGGTGCAAAAATAACCATCATCCTCATAACGCCCCACCCGCAGGATATCGCCGGTTTTGAAATGGGATTCACTTTTATCCCGGATAGTGATGGTTTTACGTCCGGCCAGGATGTCGTCCTGAAAGCGCTGAAAAAAAGTGATGTCGTTTGGCTGCATGTTATTATTCCCTGAAGAAAAGTCTGATGAGTGAGTGTAGCCATTGTGAGCATGTTCTCCCATTCCGCCATTGCCAGTCTCAATAACCTGGAGATGATGGTCTACAACTATGTCATAAAAAATCGTGACAAAGTGATGTACATGACCATCCGCGAGCTGGCGGATGCGGCAGACGTCTCAACCACGACCATCCTGCGCTTTTGCCGCAAGCTTAACTGCGAAGGGTATTCTGAATTTCGGGTGCGCTTTAAGCTTTATCTTGAACAGAACGAGCCCCAGCAGGCAAATTTCGGTGCCAGCGAAATTATCAGCTTTTTTAAAAGCGTGAATAATGAAGAGTTCGATGCGCTATTAGATAATGCGGTTGATATTATTTTATCGTCAGAGCGAATTATATTTGTCGGTGCCGGAACATCGGGTTCGCTGGCAAAATATGGCGCACGCTTCTTTTCTAATATCGGGAAATTCAGTAACCATATTGATGACCCTTATTTCCCGGTCACCAATGATATGGCGAAAAATGCGCTGGCGATTGTGCTTTCCGTCTCTGGCGAGACCGAGGAGATCCTGCGCTTCGCCAGCCAGTTCAGCCTGCATCACTGCAAGGTGCTCTCGATAACCAGCCACGAGCACTCGCGTCTCGCAAAACTGGCGGACTTTAATCTCTCCTGGCATGTTCCTCAGACGCGTATTGCAGGCGTCTACGACATCACCACGCAAATTCCCGTCATTTATATTCTGGAGTCTCTCGGACGTAAACTGGCGAAGAAACTTACAGAATAAAACACCCTGTTTTTTTGATGTAACAAATCACATTTACTGTGAATTGTTATATCGTGACATTCAATTTCGCTTTGCTAGACTCGATGCCAATAAGCCATTTATTGAGAAGAGCAGCGATGAAAAAATTAACCTTACCAAAAGATTTTTTATGGGGCGGCGCGGTTGCCGCTCACCAGGTTGAAGGCGGCTGGAACAAAGGCGGCAAAGGGCCAAGCATTTGTGACGTATTGACCGGCGGTGCGCACGGCGTCCCGCGCGAAATCACCCAGGAAGTAGTGCCGGGTAAATACTACCCAAACCACGAGGCCATCGACTTCCACGGCCACTATAAAGAAGACATCAAGCTGTTTGCCGAGATGGGTTTCAAGTGCTTCCGCACCTCTATCGCCTGGACGCGCATCTTCCCGAAAGGTGACGAAACGCAGCCAAACGAAGAGGGGCTGAAGTTCTACGACGACATGTTCGACGAGCTGCTGAAATACAACATCGAACCGGTGATCACCCTCTCCCACTTCGAAATGCCGCTGCACCTGGTACAGGAGTACGGTAGCTGGACCAACCGTAAAGTGGTCGATTTCTTCGTGCGCTTCGCGGAAGTGGTTTTTGAGCGCTACAAAAACAAGGTCAAATACTGGATGACCTTCAACGAAATCAATAACCAGCGTAACTGGCGCGCGCCGCTGTTCGGTTACTGCTGCTCGGGCGTGGTCTATACCGAACATGACAATCCGGAAGAGACCATGTACCAGGTCCTGCACCACCAGTTTGTGGCCAGCGCCCTGGCGGTGAAAGCCGCGCGCCGCATCAACCCTGAGATGAAAGTTGGCTGCATGCTGGCGATGGTGGCGCTCTATCCGTTCTCCTGCAAACCGGAAGACGTGATGTTCGCCCAGGAATCCATGCGCGAGCGCTATGTCTTTACCGACGTCCAGCTGCGTGGTTACTACCCGTCCTACGTGCTGAACGAGTGGGAGCGCCGCGGCTTCTCCATCAAAATGGAGGCAGGCGATGAGCAGATCCTGCGTGAAGGTACCTGCGACTACTTAGGTTTCAGCTACTACATGACCAACGCGGTGAAAGCGGAAGGCGGGACCGGCGATGCGATTTCCGGCTTCGAAGGCAGCGTGCCGAATCCGCACGTGAAGGCGTCCGACTGGGGCTGGCAGATCGATCCGGTAGGCCTGCGCTATTCCCTGTGCGAACTGTACGAACGTTATCAGAAGCCGCTGTTTATCGTGGAAAACGGGTTCGGCGCCTACGATAAGGTGGAAGAGGACGGCAGCATCAACGACGACTATCGCATCGACTACCTGCGTGCCCACGTGGAAGAGATGATCAAAGCCGTGACGCACGACGGCGTGGATCTGATGGGCTATACGCCATGGGGCTGCATCGACTGCGTGTCGTTCACCACCGGCCAGTACAGCAAGCGCTACGGCTTTATCTACGTGAACAAGCACGACGACGGCACGGGCGACATGTCGCGTTCCCGCAAGAAGAGCTTTAACTGGTATAAGGAAGTGATTGCCAGCAACGGCGAGAAACTTTAACGCCGTAACGCCGGGCGGCGCTACGCTTGCACCGGCCTACGATTGATCCCCTCTCCCCTTTGGGAGAGGGGTTTACTTCCCGCCCGCCAACTCAATAAAACTGCCCGTTACGTACGACGCCTTCTCGCTCAGCAGCCAGACAATCGCCTGCGCCACCTCTTCCGGCTGGCCGCCGCGCTGCATCGGCAGCAAGGATTTCACGCGATCCACTCGCCCCGGCTCTCCGCCGGACGCATGAATATCGGTATAAATCAGACCCGGACGCACGCAGTTGACGCGAATGCCCTGCGCCGCCACTTCCAGCGATAGCCCGGTTGTCAGCGAATCGACCGCCCCCTTGGACGCGGCATAATCCACATATTCACCCGGCGCGCCCAGGCGCGACGCGGCGGAAGAGACGTTCACTATCGCCCCACCCTTGCCGCCATGCCTGAAGGACATGCGTTTTACCGCTTCCCGGCAGCAGAGAAAGTAGCCCGTGACGTTGGTCGCCAGGACGCGGTTAATGCGCTCAGCGGAGAGGTTCTCGATAGTGGATTGCTCAAACAGAATGCCCGCATTATTGACCAGCGCACGAAGCGGCTCGCCTTCACGATCGAGGCTGTCAAACATCGCCAGCACCTGGGCTTCATCACTTATATCCGCGCGGACGGCAAAGGCTTTACCGCCCGCTTCAACGATCTGGTTGATCACGTCCGTCGCGGCTTTAATGTTGTGGTGATAGTTCACCGCCACGGTGTAGCCTTCGCGCGCCAGCTGCAGCGCGGTGGCTTTCCCAATGCCCCGGCTGGCGCCGGTGACCAGTGCTATTGCCATTTTCTTCTCCCAATAAAAAAGCCGGGTGGCGGCTTCGCCTTACCCGGCCTTTATGACTACACCAATAATATTACTGGTATTCGCTCATCGGCACGCAGGAGCAGAACAGGTTACGGTCGCCGTACACGTCATCAAGACGCTTCACGGTCGGCCAGTATTTGTTTGCCACGCCTGCCGGAAAGACCGCCAGCTCGCGGGAATAGCCGTGGTTCCACTCTGCCACCATTTCGTGCTGGGTGTGCGGAGCGTTAACCAGCGGGTTATCTTCCAGCGTCCATTCGCCGTCCTGCACGCGGTCGATCTCCATGCGGATCGCCAGCATTGCGTCGATAAAGCGGTCCAGCTCGGCCTTGCTTTCAGACTCGGTCGGCTCAACCATCAGCGTACCCGCAACCGGGAACGACATGGTTGGCGCGTGGAAGCCGTAGTCGATCAGGCGCTTGGCGATATCCAGCTCGCTGATGCCCGTCGCTTCTTTCAGAGGACGAATATCCAGGATGCACTCGTGCGCCACGCGACCGTCGCGGCCGGTATAGAGCACCGGGAAGGCAGACTTCAGGCGAGTCGCAATATAGTTGGCGTTCAGGATCGCCACCTGGCTCGCCTGCTTCAGCCCTTCCGCGCCCATCATGCGGATGTACATCCAGCTGATTGGCAGGATAGAGGCGCTACCGAACGGTGCCGCAGAGACCGCGCCCTGACGGGTCAGCATGCCTTCAATCTGCACTACGCTGTGGCCCGGTACAAACGGTGCCAGGTGCGCTTTCACGCCGATTGGGCCCATGCCCGGGCCGCCACCGCCGTGCGGGATGCAGAAGGTTTTGTGCAGGTTCAGGTGCGACACGTCCGCGCCGATAAAGCCCGGAGAGGTAATGCCCACCTGAGCGTTCATGTTCGCGCCGTCGAGGTAAACCTGACCGCCGTACTGGTGCACCACTTCGCACACTTCACGGATGGTCTCTTCGTACACGCCGTGGGTAGACGGGTAGGTCACCATGATGCAGGAGAGCTTGTCGCCCGCCTGCTCGGCTTTCGCGCGCAGGTCGGCCAGATCGATGTTGCCGTTCTTATCGCACGCCACCACCACCACTTCCATGCCCGCCATTTGGGCAGAGGCCGGGTTGGTACCGTGGGCGGAGCTTGGGATCAGGCAGATATCGCGGTGACCTTCGTTGCGGCTTTCGTGATAGTGACGGATCGCCAGCAGACCCGCGTATTCGCCCTGCGCGCCGGAGTTCGGCTGCATGCAGAGCGCGTCATAACCGGTCAGTTTCACCAGCCAGTCGGAAAGCTGGTTGATCATCATATGATAACCTTCCGCCTGCTCTGGCGGGCAGAACGGGTGCAGTTCGGAGAATTCAGGCCAGGTGATCGGGATCATCTCCGCCGCGGCGTTCAGCTTCATGGTGCAGGAGCCCAGCGGGATCATCGCCTGGTTCAGCGCCAGATCCTTGCGCTCCAGAGAGTGCATATAGCGCATCATCTCGGTTTCGCTGTGGTAGCGGTTAAACACCGGATGCGTCAGGATCGCATCGTTACGCAGCATGCTTTCCTGAATGGAGCGGCTGTCGAGCGCGACCTCTTTGTCGAGCGCATCAATGTCCAGACCGTGCGCGTCACCCAGTAACACGCTGAACAGGTTAAGGATATCGTCGCGGGTGGTGCTTTCATCCAGAGTAATGCCGACGGCGTTGTGGATGTCGCTGCGCAGGTTGATCTCTGCTGCATTCGCGCGCGCCAGCACGGCCGCTTTGTCCGCCACTTCCACACACAGGGTGTCGAAGTAGTGAGCGTGGCGCAGCTTAAGGCCTTTCTGCTGCAGACCGCAGGCCAGAATATCGGCCAGGCGGTGAATGCGGCTGGCAATGCGTTTCAGGCCAGCCGGGCCGTGGAACACGGCGTACAGGCTGGCGATGTTTGCCAACAGTACCTGGGAGGTACAGATGTTGGAGTTCGCTTTCTCGCGGCGGATGTGCTGCTCGCGGGTCTGCATCGCCATGCGCAGGGCGGTGTTACCGGCAGCGTCTTTTGAGACGCCGATAATACGGCCTGGCATGGAGCGCTTGAATTCATCTTTCGCGCCGAAGAACGCCGCGTGCGGGCCGCCGTAGCCCATCGGCACGCCGAAGCGTTGCGCTGAACCGAATACGATATCCGCGCCCTGTTTACCCGGCGCCGTCAGCAGCACCAGCGCCATAAAATCGGCGGCAACGCTGACAACCACTTTGCGGGTTTTCAGCTCGGCAATCAGCGCGCCGTAGTCGTGAACTTCGCCGGTGGTGCCCACCTGCTGCAGCAGCACGCCGAAGACGTCCTGGTGATCCAGCACTTTGTCAGCGTCGTCTACGATCACGTCAAACCCGAAGGTCTCTGCGCGGGTACGCACCACGTCCAGCGTCTGGGGATGCACGTCCGCCGCGACGAAGAAGCGGTTGGCATTTTTCAGCTTGCTCACGCGTTTGGCCATCGCCATTGCTTCGGCGGCAGCGGTCGCTTCATCCAGCAGCGAAGCGGAGGCGATGTCCATCCCGGTCAGATCCAGTGTCACCTGCTGGAAGTTCAGCAGCGCTTCCAGACGGCCCTGGGAGACTTCCGGCTGGTACGGGGTGTAAGCGGTGTACCAGCCCGGGTTTTCCAGCATGTTGCGCAGGATAACCGGCGGTAACTGCACGTTGGTGTAGCCCATGCCAATGTAAGACTTATAGCGCTTGTTCAGGCCTGCGATAGCCTTCAGCTCCGCCAGCGCGGCGAATTCCGTGGTGGCTTCCCCCACCTGAGGCGGCGTGGCAAGCTGGATGTCTTTTGGCACAATCTGGCCGATCAGTGCGTTTAATGAATCCGCGCCAACTGTCTTCAGCATCTCCTGCTGTTGCTGAGCATCCGGCCCAATGTGACGTTCAATGAAGGCGCCACGGTTTTCAAGCTGGCTTAAAGTCTGTGTCATGAGCGATGGTTCCTGAAACGTGCAGTGAATTTAAGTTCCCTCTCCCTCTGGGAGAGGGTTAGGGTGAGGGGAAGATGGGCACCCTCGCCCCTGCCCTCTCCCGAAAGGAGAGGGGGATAAACGATTACTCGTCTTCTAACAGTGCTTCGTACGCGGTCGCATCCAGCAGCGCGGCAACCTGAGATTCGTCGCTGGCTTTGATCTTGAAGATCCAGCCGCCTTCATAAGGCTCGCTGTTCACCAGCTCTGGCGAATCGCTCAGCGCGTCGTTGACGGCAACGATTTCGCCGCTCACAGGAGCATAGATGTCAGATGCCGCTTTTACGGACTCCGCCACGGCGCAGTCGTCGCCCGCGCTAACGGTCGTGCCCACGTCAGGCAGGTCAACAAACACCATGTCGCCCAGCAGCTCTTGCGCGTGCTCGGTGATCCCTACGGTGTAAGTGCCGTCCGCCTCTTTGCGCAGCCACTCGTGTTCTTTGCTGTATTTCAGTTCTGCTGGCACATTGCTCATTGAAGTTCTCCTGATAAAAATGATTAGGCGACCGGCTTACCGGCGCGAACAAAAATCGGTTTGGTCACGTTGACCGGCATTTCGCGGTTGCGGATTTGTACCACCGCCGTTTCGCCAATGCCCGCCGGCACGCGTGCCAGTGCAATACTGTAGCCCAGCGTCGGGGAGAAGGTACCGCTGGTGATCACGCCTTCGCGAGGATTGCCGTCGGCATCGGTAAAGCGCACCGGCAGTTCACCGCGCAGCACGCCCTTCTCGGTCATCACCAGACCCACCAGCTGTTCAGTGCCCTTCTCGCGCTGCATCTCCAGCGCTTCGCGGCCAATAAAGTCACGGTCAGCCGGTTCCCATGCGATGGTCCAGCCCATGTTGGCGGCCAGCGGAGAGACGCCTTCATCCATCTCCTGACCGTAGAGGTTCATCCCCGCTTCCAGACGCAGCGTATCGCGCGCGCCCAGACCCGCAGGCTTCACGCCCGCCTCCACCAGCGCGCGCCAGAAATCAGCGGCCTTCTCGTTCGGCATCGCAATTTCGTAGCCCGCTTCACCGGTGTAGCCGGTGGTGGCGATAAACAGATCGCCCGCCTGCACGCCGAAGAACGGCTTCATGCCTTCGGTTGCTTTGCGCTGCTCGTCGTTAAACAGAGACGCGGCTTTCGCCTGCGCGTTCGGCCCCTGTACGGCGATCAGCGACAGATCGTCACGGACGGTGATGTCGATGGCATAAGGTTCGGCGTGTTGGGTGATCCAGGAGAGGTCTTTTTCACGGGTGGCGGAGTTGACAACGAGGCGGAAGAAATCTTCAGTGAAATAGTAGACGATAAGGTCATCAATCACGCCGCCGGAGGCATTCAGCATGCCGGTATAGAGCGCTTTACCCGGCGTCTTCAGTTTGGCAACGTCATTTGCCAGCAGATAACGCAAAAACTCCCGGGTGCGGCTACCGCGCAGATCGACAATCGTCATGTGGGACACGTCGAACATACCGGCATCGGTGCGCACCGCGTGGTGCTCATCAATCTGCGAGCCGTAGTGCAGCGGCATCATCCAGCCGTGGAAGTCCACCATGCGGGCGCCGCATAACACGTGTTGTTCGTACAAAGGAGTCTGTTGAGCCATCTTGTCCTCGTTGAAAAATTCACCGTGAAACCCGGTATCGGCCCCGTTATCCGGCGCCGACGCAAACGTTCTCTTTTACCCGAACTTACCACCGAAACCGGCGGTTAACCATAAGGTAAAACGGGTCATCACATTAGCTTATGACCAAAAAACGCTAAAAAGCCTACAGAGTTATTCACTGGAAAAATGCGATTAACCCCGCACAAAATTAACAATGATCTAACAGGATTTAGCACATGGTGATATTTCGTGCGGGAAAACGGGCCGAATTTCCGTAACATAAAATCCCGTAGATTAGATTTTCTAATGCGAAAAATGACGTGAAATTAGAATATTTCAAACGAGGGAATTTCCCCGGCGCAGAGGCCGGGAAAATAAAGTGTGACGGGGATCGAGATTAGCGTAACCAGTCGGGAAGATCGTTAAGACCCATCGCCTGACGGAGGAGTTGAGGTTTAACACCCGGAAGGGTGTCAGCAAGCTTGAGGCCAATGTCGCGCAGCAGTTTTTTCGCCGGATTTGCGCCGGCAAACAGCTCGCGGAAGCCCTGCATGCCCGCCAGCATCATCGCCGCACTGTGCTTGCGGCTGCGCTCGTAGCGACGCAGGTACAGATGCTGGCCGATATCTTTGCCTTCGCGATGCAGGCGACGCAGTTCCTCAACCAGCTCCGCCGCGTCCATAAAGCCAAGGTTGACGCCCTGCCCTGCCAGCGGATGAATGGTATGCGCCGCATCCCCCACCAGCGCCAGACGGTGCGCCGCAAACTGACGCGCGTAGCGGCCGGTTAACGGGAACACCTGCCGCTCGCTTTCAAGAGTGCACAAGCCAAGGCGGTTATCAAACGCCATGCACAGCGCCTGGTTAAAGGCATCCGGCGTCGCCTCCTCCATCAGCTGGGCTTTTTCAGGCACCAGGGACCAGACAATCGAGCACAGGTGCGGATCGGCAAGCGGCAGGAACGCCAGAATGCCGTCGTTGTGGAAAATCTGCCGCGCCACGCCGCCGTGCGGCTCCTCGGTACGGATCGTCGCCACCAGAGCGTGATGACGATAGTCCCAGAAGGTCAGCGGGATATCGGCTTTATTCCGCAGCCAGGAGTTCGCACCGTCAGCACCGACCACCAGACGCGCGGTCAGCATGTCGCCGCTCTGTAAGTTGATAAACGCCTCGTTTTCACCCCACGCCACCTGCTGGATCTGCGCAGGCGCAATCAGCGTCACGTCGCTGCACTGCTGCGCTTTCTGCCACAGCGCGTGGTGGATCACCGCGTTTTCGACGATATGACCCAGATGGCTGTAGCCCATGCTTTCATCATCAAAAGCAATATGACCAAAGCTGTCTTTATCCCACACTTCCATGCCGTGGTAGCAGCTGGCGCGCTGCGCCACAATATCTGCCCAGACGCCAAGGTGCGTCAGCAATTTCTCGCTGGCGGCATTGATCGCCGAGACGCGGAGTTCCGGCGGGGCATCTGGCGCAACGGGCTGAGGCTGCTTTTGCTCCAGCACCGCCACGCGCAGGCCGCTGCCCTGTAAACCACAGGCCAGAGCCAGTCCGACCATACCGCCGCCAACAATGGCGACATCAACATTTTGCACGGTGATAACTCCTTAACGCGCGACCCAACCAAGAGTCCGCTGCGCCAGCACGTCACGTGCCGGAATGAATAATTCCATCGCCATTAGCCCGAGGTTGCGACCCGCAACCAGCGGTGCCCAGCGATTGGCAAAAAGATGGACTAAGCCGTCGGTGACGCCAATCGTCGCCTCTTTATCCACCTGGCGGCGCTTCTGGTAATGGCTGAGCACCGGGTATGCGCCACAGTCTTTTTGTTCGCCCCACGCCTGAGAAAGGGTTTCCGCCAGGCTCATAACATCCCGCAGGCCAAGGTTGAACCCCTGCCCCGCGATGGGGTGCAGCGTCTGCGCGGCATTACCGACAAGCGCCAGACGATGGGAGATGGACTGAGAGGCAGTAGTCAGCGAAAGCGGGTAAACCGCCCGCTGTCCAGCATGGGTAATACGCCCCAGTCGCCAGCCAAAGGCTTTCTGCAGCTCGGTACAAAAACGTTCGTCTGACCAGGCTTTAACCTCTTCGGCCTTATCCTGCGGGTGACACCAGACCAGGGAACAGCGCCCGTCCGACATCGGCAGCATCGCCAGCGGGCCATGCTGCGTAAAGCGTTCAAACGCCCTGCCGTGGTGTTCAGCTGCGGTCGCGACGTTCGCAATGACCGCAACCTGCCCGTAAGGCTGCTGACGCCACTCCACGCCGCACTGGGCGCCGAGCGATGAGCGCGAGCCGTCCGCGGCAACCAGAAGCTGGCCTTCAAGCACGGTGCCGTTTTCCAGCGTCACGCTGACCGACGCCTCACTGCGGCTCACGCTGGCCACGCGCGCCGGACAATGCAGCGTGATGCCCGGCGCATCCTGGAGCAGACGAAACAGACGCAATCCGACGTCGTGCAGCTCGACAACCTGACCCAGCGCGTCAATGCGGTAATCCTGCGCGTCCAGCGTGACAAAGCCAGCATGGCCGCGATCGCTTACGTGAACGGTTTTAATTGCCGTCGCGCAATCGGCGATGGCCTGCCAGATGCCAATACGGGACAGCTGCTGGCAGGTACCCTGCGCCAGGGCAATAGCGCGGGAATCAAAACCGGGATGATTTTTTGCCTGCGGCGCGACGGCTTCCACCAGGTGCACCGGAAGCTGTCCCTTCGACAAATGCGAAATGGCCAGCGCCAGCGTGGCCCCGATCATGCCGCCGCCAACGATAATCACGCTCATGCGCGTGCCGCTGCCATCAGCGCCTCGATATCGTCAGCGTTTTTCACGACGCTCGCGGTCAGGTTTTCGTTACCGGTTTCGGTGATCACGATGTCGTCTTCGATGCGAATGCCAATCCCGCGGTACTCTTCAGGCACGTCGGCATCCGGTGCGATATACAGGCCTGGCTCCACGGTTAACACCATGCCCGGCTCCAGCACGCGCGAACGGTCGGTGCCGTACGCGCCAACGTCATGCACATCCAGCCCCAGCCAGTGGCTTAGGCCGTGCATGAAATACGGTCGATGCGCATTTTCAGCGATCAGGATATCGACCTCCCCTTTCAGGATCCCGAGCCTGACCAGACCGGTAATCATGATGCGCACCACTTCGCCGGTCACTTCCTGCATGGAGGTACCGGGACGATACAGCCTGAGCGCCGTCTCAAGCGACTCGAGAACGATGTCGTAAATGGCGCGCTGTGCCGGTGAGAATTTACCGTTCACCGGAAAAGTACGGGTGATGTCTCCCGCGTAGCCCTGATATTCGCAACCGGCGTCAATCAGCACCAGATCGCCGTCGCGCAGCGCGCTTTCGTTTTCGGTGTAGTGCAGAATGCAGCCGTTTTCTCCGCCGCCAACAATGGTGTTGTAGGAGGGATAACGCGCGCCGTGGCGGTTAAATTCGTGATGAATTTCGCCTTCCAGCTGGTATTCGAACATCCCGGGACGGCACTTTTCCATGGCGCGGGTGTGCGCCAGGGCGCTGATTTCGCCCGCACGACGCATCAAATTCAGCTCTTCTTCAGACTTGAACAGGCGCATTTCATGCACCACCGGACGCCAGTCCGTCAGCGTGGCCGGCGCGGACAGGTTCTGCCGCGAGCCTTTGCGCAGCTTATCGAGCGCGGTGAAAACAATCTCATCGGCGTACGCATATTCGCCCTGCGCGTGATAGAGCACGTCGAGGCCGTTAAGCAGCTGATAGAGCTGCTGGTTGATTTCGCTAAACGCCAGCGCGCGGTCAACGCCCAGCTTCGCCGGTGCGGCCTCCTGGCCCAGGCGGCGGCCAAACCAGATTTCGGCCGTTAGATCGCGCACGCGGTTGAAAATCACGCTGTGGTTGTGGGTGTCATTGCTCTTAATCAGCACCAGCACCGCTTCCGGCTCGTTAAAGCCGGTGAAGTACCAGAAATCGCTGCTCTGGCGATAGGGGTATTCGCTGTCGGCGCTGCGCGTGACTTCGGGCGCAGCAAAAATCAGCGCGGCGCTGCCCGGCTGCATTGCTGCCAGAAGCGCCTGACGGCGGCGCGAATACTCTTGACTCGAGATAACCATGACACCCTCCTGTGCGTTATTTTTCTTAATGTAAGGTTGGCTTGCGGACTTCCGGCGCGGTCGGCTGTGAGCGCGTGAAGTTATCGTGGCACAGCAGAGCCGCCACGCGCACGTACTCGATAATCTCTTCAAGAGACATTTCCAGCTCTTCCTGGTCTTCGTCTTCATCGTAGCCGAGCTGGGCGATGTTACGCAGGTCGTCGATCGCCTCACCCGCTTCGCCGGTCACTTTATCCAGTTTAGGCTGCGTCACGCCGAGCCCCAGCAGATAGTGGTTTACCCAGCCGGCCAGCGCATCGGCGCGATCGAACACGCTGACGTCGTCGCCTTCAGGCAGATAAAGCTGAAAAAGGAAGCCATCGTCTTCCAGCGAATCGCTGGTTGCGGCGTGCATTTTACGCAGCGCTTCCGCCAGCTCGTGACCAAACGCCAGCCCTTCATTCGTGAGGTCGTGGATCAGCGGCTGCCATGAGCTGTCGCTGTTTCCGCCGCACAGCATGCCACTGATCAGACCGTGCATTTCGGCAGGGGTTAAACCAACTCCCTGCTGGTTCAGTAACTGGTTTAAATCCTTGTAACCAGGCATTTCGTTCTGTATAGACATGAGCATTCGTCATCAAAGGGGGGAAGTTTCATGATATGCTACCACTTTGGACCCTGGTGATACCAGAAAAGGGCTTGTATCTTCACATCAGGGTAGCTATAGTGTCGCC
This sequence comes from Enterobacter cloacae complex sp. S3, assembly GCF_014930495.1. Classification (NCBI taxonomy): domain Bacteria; kingdom Pseudomonadati; phylum Pseudomonadota; class Gammaproteobacteria; order Enterobacterales; family Enterobacteriaceae; genus Enterobacter; species Enterobacter cloacae complex sp. S3. The sequence goes on from NZ_JADBRD010000005.1 coordinate 25,854, forward strand.
CCTTCGCAGCCCCCGGGGCAATAAGCGAAGGCAGCGCAGTCAATCAGCAGGAAGGTGGCATGTCTGCACAACCCGTCGATCTCCAGATTTTTGGCCGTTCACTGCGAGTGAATTGTCCGCCTGAACAAAGGGATGCTTTGAATCAGGCAGCGGACGATTTGAATCAGCGGTTGCAAGATCTAAAAGAACGCACTAGAGTCACAAATACTGAGCAGCTGGTTTTCATCGCCGCGTTGAACATCAGCTATGAACTGGCTCAGGAAAAAGCAAAGACCCGCGACTACGCGGCAAGCATGGAGCAGCGCATTAAAATGCTCCAGCAGACCATAGAACAGGCATTGCTTGATCAAGGTCGCAATCCCGAAAGACCGGGACCAAAGTTTGAATAACACTTCTCAGTTGACTATGGTAGAGTAACTGTGAAGACAAAATTTCTCTGAGATGTTCGCAAGCGGGCCAGTCCCCTGAGCCGATATTTCATACCACAAGAATGTGGCGCTCCATGGTTGGTGAGCATGCTCGGTCCGTCCGAGAAGCCTTAAAACTATGACGACACATTCACCTTGAACCAAGGGTTCAAGGGTTACAGCCTGCGGCGGCATCTCGGAGATTCCCTCTCTTTTCTTCTACCGACTACCATGACCCAATTCCCTGAAGTTTCTGCTTCACGCCAGGACATCCGTCAGTTAATTCGTCAGCGCCGCCGTGCGTTAACCGCCGATCAGCAAGCGCATTTTGCCCAGCAGGCCGCCGCCCGTATGATGGCGTATCCCCCTGTAGTGATGGCGCACACCGTTGCGCTGTTTCTGTCATTTGATGGAGAGCTGGATACCCAACCGCTGATAGAGCAGCTCTGGCGCGCCGGGAAGAAGGTCTATCTGCCGGTGCTGCACCCGTTCAGCGAAGGTAATTTGCTGTTTCTGCACTATCACCCCCACAGCGAGCTGGTGGTGAATCGCCTGAAAATCACCGAGCCGAAACTCGACGTGCGCGACGTGCTCCCGCTGTCACAGCTGGATGTGCTGATCACGCCGCTGGTGGCGTTTGATGAACAGGGCCAGCGTTTAGGGATGGGCGGCGGTTTTTACGACCGGACGCTGCAAAACTGGCAGCAGTACGGGTTGCAGCCGGTGGGTTATGCGCATGATTGTCAGGGCGTAGAGGCGTTGCCGGTGGAGAAATGGGATGTGCCGTTGCCGGCGGTAGTGACGCCATCAAAGTTGTGGGAGTGGTGAATCAAACGTGCGGCGTGATGCCCTCACCCCAGCCCTCTCCCACAGGGAGAGGGTGAAAACATAAAAAACGGTAACTATCGTTACCGTTTTGCATTTATCTCGCACCATCAGTACAGCAGACGCGCGCGAATCGTCCCTTGAATCGCCTTCATGCTCTGCAGCGCTTTCTCAGCAACATCGTCATCCGCTTCGATATCAATGACCACGTAGCCCATCTGCGAGTTCGTTTGCAGATACTGCGCGGCAATGTTGACGCCCTGCTCTGCAAAGATCTGGTTGATGGCGGTCAGCACGCCAGGACGGTTCTCGTGGATGTGGAGCAGACGACGACCACCGTGCAGCGGCAGAGACACTTCCGGGAAGTTCACGGCAGAGAGCGTAGAACCGTTGTCGGAATATTTGCTCAGCTTACCCGCTACTTCCAGGCCGATATTCTCCTGCGCTTCCTGGGTAGAGCCGCCGATGTGCGGCGTCAGGATCACGTTGTCGAATTCGCACAGCGGAGAGGTAAACGGATCGCTGTTGGTCGCTGGCTCCGTCGGGAAGACGTCGATGGCCGCGCCCGCCAGGTGCTTACGCTTCAGCGCATCCGCCAGGGCCGGGATATCGACAACCGTACCGCGCGCGGCGTTGATCAGCAGTGAGCCCGGCTTCATCAGCGCCAGCTCTTCCGCGCCCATCATGTTCTTGGTGGACGCATTTTCCGGAACGTGCAGGCTCACCACATCGCTCATGTTCAGCAGGTCAGACAGGTGTTGAACCTGGGTCGCATTGCCCAGCGGCAGCTTGCTTTCGATATCGTAGAAAAACACGTGCATGCCCAGGGATTCCGCCAGAATACCGAGCTGCGTACCGATGTGGCCGTAGCCGATAATCCCCAGCTTTTTACCACGCGCTTCGAAAGAGCCAGACGCCAGCTTGTTCCACACGCCGCGGTGCGCCTTGGCGTTCGCTTCAGGAATGCCGCGCAGCAGCAGCAGCAGTTCGCCAATCACCAGCTCCGCCACGGAACGGGTGTTGGAGAACGGGGCGTTGAAGACGGGAATACCACGTTTGGCGGCAGCATTCAGGTCAACCTGGTTGGTACCGATACAGAAGCAGCCGATAGCCACCAGCTTTTCCGCCGCGGCAATAACCTCTTCAGTCAGGTGAGTACGGGATCGCAGGCCAATGAAGTGGGCATCACGGATGGACGCTTTCAGCTCTTCGGTATCGAGCGCGCCTTTGTGAAATTCGATGTTGGTGTAACCTGCCGCACGAAGGCTATCGATTGCTTTTTGATGCACGCCCTCGACCAGCAGGAATTTAATCTTGTCTTTCTCCAGTGATACCTTTGCCATTTACCCGACCCTGTTTTTGTCTGAACTGATGTTGTGCTGGATATGAATCCGCTGTAGCCAACATATCAAAAAAAACTATTGCAGCAATATGAACGTTTGCGTCGGCACTCTGAAGAAAAGTCATACAGAGCAAAATGTCAGAGGAAAATGCTATGAAAATTTACAAACGCGGCAGGATCGGCAAAAGAGGCGTAAAAACGTGACACAAGTCACCGAATTTAGCTTTTCAAAAATTTTTTAGCGGGGGGAGGACTCCCCCCGTCAGATCATTTTACGATGGTTTTCACGCCGTCAGCGGTGCCGATCAGCGCCACATCCGCGCCACGGTTGGCGAATAGCCCTACGGTCACTACGCCTGGGATAGCGTTGATGGCATTTTCCAGCGCAATCGCGTCAAGAATTTCCAGACCGTGAACGTCGAGGATCACGTTACCGTTATCGGTGACTACGCCCTGACGGTATTCCGGACGACCGCCCAGCTTCACCAGCTGACGGGCAACCGCGCTACGCGCCATTGGGATCACTTCGACCGGCAGTGGGAAATTACCCAGAATGTCGACCTGCTTGGAGGCATCCGCGATGCAGATGAACTTGTCCGCAACGGAGGCGATGATCTTCTCGCGCGTCAGCGCCGCGCCGCCGCCTTTGATCATCTGCATGTGGCCGTTGATTTCATCCGCACCATCAACGTAAATCCCCAGACGATCCACTTCGTTGAGATCGAAAACGGTAATGCCGAGGCTTTTCAGCTTTTCCGTGGAAGCATCAGAGCTGGAAACCGCGCCCTCGATTTGCCCCTTCATCGTGCCCAGCGCATCGATAAAGTGTGCCGCGGTTGATCCCGTACCGACACCAACAATGGTACCCGGCTGCACGTACTGGAGAGCGGCCCATCCTACTGCTTTTTTCAGTTCATCCTGCGTCATGATCGTTTTGCCTGTGGTGTGAAAACTCAGGGCGCATTATAGAACACGTCGAATGGAATTCGTCTGCCACGAAGGGAAAATTGTGTCATAGTGCAGAATAAGCAAAATTAAGGAGCCAGCCAGAGCAATGAAACGTCCGGACTACAGAACACTACAGGCACTTGATGCAGTTATTCGTGAACGCGGTTTTGAGCGCGCGGCGCAAAAGCTTTGCATCACCCAGTCCGCCGTATCACAGCGTATCAAACAGCTTGAAAACATGTTCGGCCAGCCGCTGCTGGTGCGTACCGTGCCGCCACGTCCAACCGAGCAAGGGCAAAAGCTTCTCGCCCTGCTGCGCCAGGTTGAACTGCTGGAAGACGAGTGGCTGGGTGACGAACAAACGGGCTCTACGCCGCTGCTGCTCTCTCTGGCGGTCAACGCCGACAGCCTGGCAACCTGGCTGCTGCCGGCCCTTGCGCCGGTATTAGCGGACTCCCCTATCCGCCTGAATCTCCAGGTGGAAGATGAAACCCGTACCCAGGAACGCCTGCGTCGCGGTGAAGTGGTTGGGGCGGTCAGTATCCAGCCTCAGGCCTTGCCAAGCTGTCTTGTCGATCAGCTGGGCGCGCTGGACTACCTGTTTGTAGGTTCAAAAGCCTTCGCCGAGCGCTACTTCCCAAACGGCGTCACCCGCGCCGCGCTGCTGAAAGCTCCTGCCGTGGCGTTCGACCATCTGGACGATATGCATCAGGCGTTCCTGCAGCAAAACTTCGATCTGCCGCCGGGCAGCGTACCGTGCCATATCGTCAACTCGTCTGAAGCCTTTGTGCAGCTTGCGCGTCAGGGCACCACCTGCTGCATGATCCCGCATCTGCAGATTGAGAAAGAGTTGAAAAGCGGTGAGTTGATTGACCTGACGCCGGGGCTGTATCAGCGCCGGATGCTCTACTGGCACCGTTTTGCGCCGGAAAGCCGCATGATGCGCAACGTCACCGACGCGCTGTTGGCGTACGGGCACAAGGTATTGAGACAGGATTAATCGCTTGAATTCCCTCTCCCTGCGGGAGAGGGTTAGGGTTAGGGCAAATTACTGTGCCTTAGGCGCCTCAGTTTGCTGGGTTTGAGTTGGCTCCAGTTGGAACACCACATCCACCTGATCGTCAAATTGAATGGTTGGCTGCTCGTATGTTTCCTGAGCAGACACCGGGGCTGCATCAGCCTTCATCATCCGTACCATCGGGCTTGGCTGGTAGTTAGAGACGTGGTAACGCACGCTGTAAACCGGGCCGAGCTTGCTCTTGAAGCCAGAAGCCAGCTGTTCCGCCTGGTGAATGGCGTCATCAATCGCCGCTTTACGCGCTTCGTCTTTGTATTTTTCCGGTTGCGCAACGCCCAGCGACACGGACCGAATTTCATTCAGTCCCGCCTTCAGCGCGCCATCCAGCAGCGAGTTAAGCTTATCCAGCTGACGCACGGTCACTTCGACGGTACGCACGGCACGGTAGCCTTTCAGGATGCTTTTACCATTCTGGTAGTCATAATCGGGTTGAGTACGCAGGTTCGCGGAGTTGATATCTTTTTTACCGACACCGTTCTGCTCAAGGAAAGAGAGGTATTGCGCAACACGATCGTCAGCCTGCTTCTTGGCAGATGCCGCATCTTTCGCAGACACATTGACTTCAATTGCCAGCGTTGCGACATCGGGTACCGCGTCCACGCTTGCGGTGCCTGAAGTGACGATGTGCGGGCCATCCGGCAGTTCACTTGCCTGCACCGACACCGCACCAAAACTTACTAATGCCGCCAGGGCCATCACCTTAAACTTCACTGTTATTCCTCCATGTTGCGAAGAGTGCCCATTAACAGGGCGCATGCCAGCAAGCTTAGCGGGTCTTGTTCAGTTGTCCATAAGACAAGGATTAGTTGAACAATTCCTGAACGTGGTGAATCCCCTCTTTTGCCAGCTGAAAAGCAATAAACCACATCACCAGCCCCACCAGCGTATTAATGATGCGCTGGGCTTTGGCCGTACGCAGACGAGGAGCCAGCCATGCGGCCAGAATGGCGAGACCAAAGAACCAGAGGAAAGAGGCGCTGACCGTTCCCAGCGCAAACCAGCGTTTCGGCTCAACGTCCAGCTGCCCGCCCAGGCTGCCCAGCACCACGAAGGTGTCCAGATAAACATGCGGATTAAGCCAGGTGACCGCCAGCATGGTGACGATAATCTTCCAGCGGCCCTGCTTCATGACTTCCGCGCTCGCCAGTTCGAGGTTGCTGCTCATCGCCGTTTTCAGGGCACCAAAACCGTACCAGAGCAAAAACGCCACGCCGCCCCAGGTGACCAGCGCCAGCAGCCAGGGAGACTGCATGAGCAATGCGCTGCCGCCAAAAATTCCGGCACAGATCAGCAGTAAATCGCTTACCGCGCACAGCAGGGCAATAATCAGATGATACTGGCGGCGAATGCCCTGGTTCATCACAAACGCATTTTGCGGGCCAAGGGGAAGGATCATGGCCGCACCTAAGGCAAGCCCTTGAAAATAATAAGATAACATGACGAAATTCTCACAGTATTGTTCTGGAAGGAGACTATACTGCGCGAATTACATTAGAGGAAATTGATAATATTAATTGGGGATTAGCAGCACTTATAAAAATAAAGCCCGGTGGCGCTAGCGCCTACCGGGCCTGCGGGAGAAGTTATTCGGCTTCTTTGACTTTTTTGACGTTTACGTCCATCTGAGGGTACGGGAAGCTGATGCCGTTGGCATCGAAGTCGCGCTTAATGCGCTCCAGCACGTCCCAGTACACGTTTTGCAGATCGCTGCTTTTGCTCCAGATACGCACCACGAAGTTAATGGAGGACGCGCCCAGCTCGTTGAGGCGAACCGTCTGCTCTTTATCTTTCAGAATACGATCGTCTGAGGCGATGATGTTGCTAATTAGCGACTTCACCTGATCGATGTCGGAGTCGTACGCCACGCTGATAATCAGTTCGTTACGACGCACCGGCTCACGGGAGAAGTTAATGATGTTGCCCGCGATGATTTTCCCGTTCGGCACGACCACGATGCGGCCATCGACGGTACGCATGGTCGTTGAGAAAATCTGCACCTGCAGCACGGTTCCGGCAATGCCGCCAAGGTCAACGTATTCGCCGGAGCGGAACGGACGGAAGGTGACCAGCAGAACGCCAGCCGCCAGGTTTGACAGCGAACCCTGCAGCGCCAGACCAATAGCCAGACCGGCGGCACCGAGAACGGCAATGACGGAAGCGGTCTGCACGCCCACACGGCCCAGCGCAGCAATCAGCGTAAAGGCGATAATGCCGTAGCGCACCAGCGCGGAGAGGAAGTCAGCCACCGTGGCGTCAATATTACGGGCCAGCATTACGCGGTTAACCGTGTTCGATACAATGCGCGCCACGATCATCCCGACGATGATGATGGCAATCGCCGCGACGATGTTCACGGCATAGCTCAGCAGCAGCGCCTGGTTGCGCACCAGCCAGTTACCGGCGTTATTGATGCTGTCTACAACATCGAGTTGTTCCATTTATTCTTCCTTTTGTTAAACCAAAACACAAAATCCATCCCCCATGGAGACAGGCAGGTCCGTAAAGGGTAAACAAAAAGCGCAAGTATTGCCAAACAGATCACAAAAACCGGCCTGGCAGGGTATTGAAAAAGCATAAAAAAAGGCCCGCATTTGCGGGCCTTCTGATGCTGTTAGCAGCTCAAATTACAGAACGTCTACCGCGTTCAGTTCTTTGAATGCCTGCTCCAGACGAGTAATCATTGAAGTCTGGGCAGCGCGCAGCCATACGCGTGGATCGTAGTATTTCTTGTTCGGCTGGTCTTCGCCTTTCGGGTTGCCCAGCTGACCCTGCAGGTAAGCTTCGTTGGTTTTGTAGTACTGCAGGATACCGTCCCATGTTGCCCACTGGGTGTCGGTATCGATGTTCATTTTCACTACGCCGTAGCTTACGGAGTCTTTGATTTCCTGAGCAGAAGAACCGGAACCGCCGTGGAAGACGAAGTTCAGGCTGTTGTGCGGCAGGTTGTGTTTCTTGGAAACATATTCCTGAGAATCACGCAGGATGGTCGGGGTCAGAACCACGTTACCTGGTTTGTAAACGCCGTGTACGTTACCGAAAGACGCTGCGATGGTGAAGCGTGGGCTGATTTTGCTCAGCTCGGTGTAAGCGTAATCAACGTCTTCTGGCTGGGTGTACAGTGCAGAAGCGTCCATGTGGCTGTTGTCCACACCGTCTTCTTCACCACCGGTGCAACCCAGTTCGATTTCCAGAGTCATGTCCATTTTGGCCATGCGCGCCAGGTATTTGGAGCAGATTTCGATGTTTTCGTGCAGTGACTCTTCAGACAGGTCGATCATGTGAGAAGAGAACAGTGGCTTACCGGTAGCCGCGAAGTGTTTTTCACCCGCGTCCAGCAGACCGTCGATCCACGGCAGCAGTTTCTTCGCGCAGTGGTCAGTGTGCAGGATAACTGGAACACCGTAGTGCTCAGCCATCTGGTGTACGTGGTGCGCACCAGAGATAGCGCCCAGGATTGCAGCACCCTGAGGAATGTCAGTTTTCACGCCTTTACCTGCGATGAACGCAGCGCCGCCGTTAGAGAACTGAACGATAACTGGCGCTTTAACTTTAGCAGCAGTTTCCAGTACGGCGTTGATGGAGTCGGTACCCACGCAGTTAACTGCTGGCAGAGCGAAGTTGTTTTCTTTAGCTACCTGGAACACTTTCTGTACGTCATCACCAGTGATAACGCCAGGTTTTACGAAATCAAAAATTTTAGACATGTTGCTTAGTCCTGTATCTTCGGCCGTTAGAAAAGGTGCGAGCTCTTAAAAGCGCGCTGAAAATTGGGCAGGTTTCCCTGCCCTTGAATGGCTTACTTCTTAGCGCGCTCTTCGAGCATTGCTACTGCTGGCAGTACTTTGCCTTCCACGAATTCGAGGAATGCGCCGCCACCAGTGGAGATGTAGGAGATCTTGTCAGCGATACCGAACAGGTCGATTGCTGCCAGGGTGTCACCACCGCCTGCGATAGAAAACGCTTCGCTGTCTGCGATAGCGTTAGCAACGATTTCAGTACCTTTGCGGAAGTTCGGGAATTCGAACACGCCAACAGGACCGTTCCACAGGATAGTTTTTGCGTTTTTAAGGATTTCAGCCAGTTTCTGTGCAGAAACGTCGCCCAGGTCCAGAATCTGCTCTTCATCTTTGATGTCGTTAACAGATTTCAGGGTCGCGGTTGCGGTTTCGGAGAACTCGGTCGCTACGCGAACGTCAGTTGGAACCGGGATATCGCAGGTGCTCAGCAGGCGTTTGGCTTCGTCAACCAGGTCTGCTTCGTACAGGGATTTGCCCACGTTGTGGCCCTGAGCGGCAACGAAGGTGTTCGCGATACCACCGCCAACGATCAGCTGGTCAGCGATTTTAGACAGGGAATCCAGAACGGTCAGTTTGGTAGAAACTTTAGAACCACCAACGATAGCCACCATTGGACGAGCAGGTTCTTTCAGTGCTTTACCCAGCGCTTCCAGTTCGTCAGCCAGCAGAGGACCGGCACACGCTACGTCTGCGAATTTACCGATACCGTGGGTTGACGCCTGAGCACGGTGAGCCGTACCGAATGCATCCATCACGAACACGTCGCACAGTGCAGCGTATTTTTTGGACAGAGTTTCGTCGTCTTTCTTTTCGCCTTTGTTAAAGCGAACGTTTTCCAGAACAACCAGTTCACCGGCTGCAACTTCAACGCCGTCCAGGTAATCTTTCACCAGGCGAACCGGGTTGGACAGTTTGTCTTTCAGGTAATTAACCACTGGCAGCAGAGAGAACTCTTCGTTGTACTCGCCTTCAGTTGGACGACCCAGGTGGGAGGTGACCATCACTTTCGCGCCCTGCTTCAGAGCCAGTTCGATGGTTGGCAGAGATGCACGGATACGCGCGTCGCTGGTCACTTTGCCATCTTTAACCGGTACGTTCAGATCGGCACGGATGAAAACGCGTTTACCAGCCAGATCCAGATCGGTCATCTTAATTACAGACATGGTGAATCCTCTCGTTGATTCTTAAAGTTTTGCAGACGCACAATGCGTCTTACCTGAAACCTTGAGCGGCCATTGCTAACGTGGTGTCGAGCATTCGGTTAGCAAAGCCCCATTCGTTATCACACCAGACCAGCGTCTTGATAAGGTGTGCGCCACTGACTCTCGTTTGCGTGCCATCGACGATGGCGCTGTGCGGGTCGTGGTTAAAATCTACTGAGACCAACGGTAATTCCGTATAGTCAACTATACCATGAAATGCCCCCTGTGCCGCTTTTTGCAGCAACAGGTTGACTTCACAGGCTTTTACCGGTTTTTTCACCGTCACGCTAAGGTCGATTGCGGTGACGTTAATCGTCGGGACACGCACGGCAATCGCTTCAAATCGGTCATTAAACTGCGGAAAAATTCGGGTGATCCCTGCAGCCAGTTTCGTGTCCACCGGAATGATTGACTGGCTCGCTGCGCGAGTGCGTCGTAAGTCCGGATGGTAGGCGTCGATAACCTGCTGATCGTGCATGGCGGAGTGAATCGTGGTCACGGTGCCGGATTCAATGCCATACGCATCGTCTAACAGTTTGATGACTGGAATAATGCAGTTAGTGGTACAGGAGGCGTTGGAAACAATGCGGTGTTCGGCCTGCAGCTCATGCTGGTTGACGCCAAACACGACGGTCGCGTCGAGGTCGTTACTGCCGGGATGAGAAAACAGGACTTTTTTCGCGCCTGCTGCCAGATGCGCTTCGCCATGTTCGCGGTTGCCGTACACGCCGGTACAGTCAAGCACCACATCCACACCCAGTTCACGCCAGGGTAGCCCGGAGATGCTGTTCTCATGCAGCACGCGAATAGCGTCGTCACCAACAAAAAGTCGATCTCTTTCCTGGCGTACGTCCCAGGCAAAGCGTCCGTGGCTGGTGTCATATTTCAACAAATGCGCCATGCCCGTAGCATCCGCCAGTTCATTGATTGCCACCACGGTTATTTCCGCCCGACGTCCGGATTCATATAAAGCACGAACCACGTTACGTCCGATGCGACCGAAGCCATTAATCGCTACGCGTACGGTCATAGATCTCCTGCAAAGCAATCCCTGAGTTTGAGGTGGCTGAAAGAGTAATCCAGCTACGCCCGAAGGGGAATCCTTGCTGTCACAAACTGCGATTGATTGGTCAATTGTCGAACATTTAATCGACTGAAACGCTTCAGCAAGAATAAGCGAATCGGGGAATAAAAGGAATGTCTGTCCAGATGAATAAGCGCGCTATATGACTTGCGTCACATTTTAGGTGGAATAATGGCAGCAAGGTAAAAGCAAAACGGTAACCGAGAGGTTACCGTTTTTTAGTGTATGCACCCTCTCCCCGTGGGAGAGGGTTGGGGTGAGGGCATCAGCCCGCACCGTACAAACGATTACAGCAGTTCTTTCGCTTTCGCGACAACGTTCTCAACGGTGAAGCCGAACTCTTCGAACAGCAGCTCTGCCGGAGCAGATTCACCGAAGGTGGTCATACCGACGATAGCGCCGTTCAGGCCCACGTATTTGAACCAGTAGTCAGCGATACCCGCTTCCACTGCCACACGCGCGGAAACCGCTTTTGGCAGGACGGATTCACGGTAGGCAGCATCCTGCTTGTCGAACGCATCGGTAGACGGCATGGAAACCACGCGCGCTTTCACGCCTTCGGCAGTCAGTTTTTCCCACGCTGCAACCGCCAGTTCAACTTCCGAACCGGTGGCGATGAAGATCAGCTCTGGCTGGCCCGCGCAATCTTTCAGCACGTAACCACCGCGAGCGATGTTTGCCAGCTGCTCAGGCGTACGCTCCTGCTGTGCCAGGTTCTGACGGGAGAGGATCAGCGCGGTTGGACCGTCCTGACGCTCAACGCCGTATTTCCACGCCACCGCGGATTCAACCTGGTCACATGGACGCCATGTGCTCATGTTCGGGGTCACGCGCAGGGAAGCCACCTGCTCTACCGGCTGGTGAGTTGGACCATCTTCGCCCAGACCGATGGAGTCGTGGGTGTAGACCATCACCTGACGCTGTTTCATCAGCGCGGCCATACGCACGGCGTTACGTGCATATTCGACAAACATCAGGAAGGTAGAGGTGTACGGCAGGAAACCACCGTGCAGGGAGATACCGTTGGCAATCGCGGTCATTCCGAATTCACGTACACCGTAATGGATGTAGTTACCGGCAGTATCTTCGTTGATTGGCTTAGAACCAGACCACAGAGTCAGGTTAGATGGCGCCAGGTCAGCGGAGCCGCCCAGGAATTCTGGAAGCCATGGGCCGAACGCTTCAATCGCATTCTGAGACGCTTTACGGCTCGCGATTTTAGACGGGTTCGCCTGCAGCTTAGCGATGAATTCGTTCGCTTTCGCGTCGAAGTCAGACGGCATTTCACCTTTCATACGACGGGTGAATTCAGCCGCTTCCTGCGGGAACGCTTTCGCATAGGCAGCGAATTTCTCGTTCCAGGCCGCTTCTTTCGCCTGGCCTACTTCTTTTGCATCCCACTGAGCGTAGATCTCAGACGGGATTTCGAATGCAGGGTGTTTCCAGCCCAGCGCTTCGCGGGTCAGTGCGATTTCCGCGTCGCCCAGCGGTGCGCCGTGGGAGTCGTGAGTACCCGCTTTGTTCGGCGAACCGAAGCCAATGATGGTTTTGCACATCAGCAGGGACGGTTTGTCCGTCACCGCGCGCGCTTCTTCCACTGCACGTTTAATCGAGTCAGCATCGTGACCATCAACGCCACGCACTACGTGCCAGCCGTAGGCTTCGAAACGTGCTGCGGTGTCGTCGGTGAACCAGCCTTCAACGTGACCGTCGATGGAGATACCGTTGTCGTCATAGAACGCAACCAGTTTGCCCAGCTTCAGGGTACCTGCCAGAGAGCACACTTCGTGAGAAATGCCTTCCATCATGCAGCCGTCGCCCATGAACGCGTAGGTGAAGTGGTCTACGATGTCGTGACCAGGACGGTTGAACTGCGCCGCCAGCGTCTTCTCGGCAATCGCCATACCCACAGCGTTAGCAATACCCTGACCCAGCGGGCCAGTGGTGGTTTCTACGCCAGCGGTGTAACCCACTTCCGGGTGACCTGGAGTTTTAGAGTGCAGCTGACGGAAGTTTTTCAGCTCTTCGATAGGCAGATCGTAGCCGGTGAGGTGCAGCAGGCTATAGATCAGCATAGAGCCGTGGCCGTTGGACAGCACGAAGCGGTCGCGGTCAGCCCATGACGGGTTCTGCGGGTTGTGGTTCAGGAAATCACGCCACAGGACTTCGGCGATATCAGCCATACCCATAGGAGCCCCTGGGTGGCCGGATTTGGCTTTCTGTACTGCGTCCATGCTCAGCGCACGAATAGCATTAGCAAGCTCTTTACGTGAGGACATTTTAACTCCAGATCGGACTGTTAAAGGCCATGCCCTTGACGACAGCGCGTTTTGGGCTACGCCGGAAAAAAGTGCCAACAATGTAACCCAAGCCGCAAGTCATGTACATGGAGCATTCTTTTGCTTGTTAAGAAATCTCTGGATCATGCTCGCATGTTGCGCAATCTGCTCGCCCGGCTCTGTAGATATTCCTTATACTTAGCCCGACACCGGCTTCGCTGACGGTGCCCTTTTCGGATTTTATTCAGTTTAACGAGTACGGAAGCAACCTCATGAAAATGCGTGCAATAGTGCTGACCCTGGGTACAACGCTCCTGCTGAGCGGCTGTCAGAATATGGATTCTAACGGTCTGATGACGTCAGGTGCAGAGGCCTTTCAGGCCTATTCCCTGAGCGATGCGCAGGTGAAAGCGCTGAGCGACCAGGCCTGTAAAGATATGGACGGAAAAGCCACGCTTGCGTCGGCTAACAGTACCTACACGCAGCGTCTGAATAAGATTGCTTCCGCGCTGGGCGACAACATCAACGGCCAGCCCGTGAACTACAAGGTGTACATGGCGAAAGATGTCAACGCCTTCGCGATGGCGAACGGCTGTATCCGTGTCTACAGCGGGCTGATGGACATGATGACCGACAACGAAGTGGAAGCGGTCATCGGCCACGAAATGGGCCACGTTGCCCTGGGCCACGTGAAGAAAGGGATGCAGGTTGCCCTGGGGACCAATGCCATCCGCGCAGCGGCGGCCTCTGCGGGCGGTATCGTTGGCAGCCTGTCGCAGTCACAGCTTGGCGACGTGGGTGAAAAGCTGGTTAACTCTCAGTTCTCACAGCGTCAGGAGTCCGAGGCGGATGACTACTCCTACGATCTGTTGCGCAAACGCGGCATTAATCCATCAGGCTTAGCCACCAGCTTCGAAAAACTGGCCAAGCTGGAAGCCGGACGCCAAAGCTCCATGTTTGACGATCACCCGGCCTCAGAAGAACGCGCACAGCATATTCGCGACCGTATGGCCGCAGACGGAATTAAATAATTTCAGAAGGAGGCAATTTTGCCTCCTTTTTATTTCGCATGAATTGTTAACTTAACAGCACGTATCGATAACACCCCTGAAAGCCCCGCCAAATCTGCCTTATCGCCTTGAAATGTCTGGTCACATAATTATTGCAAAGGTTACTTTTTCCGGTAATTATCACCCCGCAGTTATTCAAATTACTATATCCAGACAGAGACGTTCCCTCCGTGAAAAAAGAATTATCATTAATTGCTTTAAGCTTATTTTCCGCATTACCCGCCGCTGCAAGCCAGCAATCCGACAGCCAGGGTTTTATTGACGACAGCCATCTGGATCTGTTTTTACGCAATGCGTATATCAGCCGCGACTACCATCAGGGCCAGCAGGACAAAGCCGAATGGGGTCAGGGGATCATCGCCACGTTTGCATCCGGCTATACCGAAGGGCTGGTGGGCTTTGGCGTGGACGGAATCGCGCAGTATGGCGTGCGCCTGGACGGCGGCCGCGGCAAGAGCGGCGCGGGCGGCATCGACTTCTTTAAGCAGGAAGACGACGGCCGGGCAAAATCCGATCTGGCAAAGTTTGGCGCAACCGCCAAAATGCGCATCTCGAATACCGTACTGAGCTACGGAAATCAGCGCCCTGAGCTGCCCATCGTGAATGCCGACAGCTCCCGCCTGCTGTTTGAAAGCTACACCGGCACCATGCTGACCTCGAAAGAGATCGACGGTTTGGAAATCAACGCCGGTTACTTCACCGACGAGCAGCGTAAAAGCGATGACCGCCACGACAGCGGACTGAAGAGCCTCTCCTTCGGCGGTGCGAGCTATCAGTTTAACGACCAGTTCAGCGGCGCGCTGTACGCCTCTCATAATGAAGAGGTGATGAACAAGCAGTACCTGGGCATGAACTTCAAACAGCCGTTCAGCACCGGGCAGCAGCTGGTGCTCGACTTCAACGGCTATAACTCCCGTCTGGATCAGGGTTACGCGGACAGCCTCGACACGGGCCGCAGCAACACCATCTGGAGCCTGGCGGCGAGCTACATCTGGGACATTCACACGTTCAAAGTGGCGTACCAGCAGAGCAGCGGCAGCACCGGTTACAACTACGGCGGCTATCGTGACAAGGGCGGCGTGGGTGACGGCGGAAACACCATCTGGCTGGCGAACTCCTACTGGTCTGATTTTAACGGCGAAGACGAACGTTCCTGGCAGGCATCCTACGGTCTGGACTTTGGCGGTCTTGGCTTACCGGGCCTGAGCTGGACCACTGCCTATGTACGTGGGGATAATATTAAGACCTCTGAAACCAGCAACGGCAAAGAGCACGAGTGGTTTAACCAGATCCAGTACCAGGTGCAGGATGGTCCGGCGAAGGATCTGAAGCTTAAACTGCGCTACTCCGTACTGCGCGTCTCCGACAACGCCAGCGAGTACAACGTGGGCGGGGACGAGATCCGCGCTTACGTGGAATACCCGTTTAACGTGTTCTGAAGGCAATAAAAAACCTCTCAATAGAGAGGTTTTTTTTTCACGCAAGGTGAGGCTTATTCGCCTTTTTTGGCTGCCTGAATGTAGAGCATTTCCAGCGCCAGAGTCGCTGCGGCCAGCGCGGTGATCTCGGACTGGTCATACGCAGGCGCCACTTCCACCACGTCCATCCCGACAATGTTCAGATCCTTCAGGCCGCGCACCAGCTTGATGGCACGATCTGAGGTCAAACCGCCGATGACCGGCGTACCGGTGCCCGGTGCAAATGCCGGATCCAGACAGTCGATGTCGAAGGTCAGATACACGGGCATATCACCCACGATCTGCTTCACCTGCGCGATGATGTCGTCCACGCCGCGATCGTTAACCTGGCCCGCATCCAGCACGGTGAAACCGTTGTCTTTGTCGAACTCGGTGCGGATGCCGATCTGCACGGAGTGGTTCGGATCGATCAGACCTTCGTTCGGCGCGGTGAAGAACATGGTGCCGTGGTCAAACTCGCAGCCGTTCGCGTAGGTGTCGGTATGTGCATCGAAGTGCACCAGCGCCATTTTACCGAAGTGCTTCGCATGGGCGCGCAGCAGCGGCAGGGTCACGAAGTGGTCGCCGCCGAAGGAGAGCATGCGCTTACCGGCAGCCAGCAGCTTCTCGGCGTGCGCCTGCAGCTTTTCGCTCATCTCACGCGCGTCGCCGAAGGCGTACACCAGGTCACCGCAGTCCACCACGTTCAGGCGCTCGCGCATGTCGAAGTTCCACGGGAAGCGGTTATGCTCCCAGGCAAGGTTAGTGGAAACCTGACGAATCGCTGCCGGGCCGTGACGACCACCCGCGCGGCCAGATGTTGCCATATCGAACGGCACGCCGGTGATCACCCAGTCAGCGTCGCTGTCGTACGGCTGGAAGTTCATCGGAAGGCGTAAAAAACCAAACGCGTTAGATACCAGAGAGTTATCGTACTGATGACCTAAAGTGCTCATGTCCTGACCTCTTTTAAAGTCGATACATTAAAAACAGATGAAAAAAAATCCCCTCCGCGTCGTTAAACCCGACGAGGAAGGGATTGATTCGTAAATCGCTTATTGGGGCGAATTATCGCCGGTAATGCATACGGGTTCAAGTGAGTATAGGGCATTGTGCGGTCTGATGCCCTCACCCCGCCCTCTCCCTGTGGGAGAGGGCGTTTTCCTACTCGTCTTCCAGGTAGGTGTACCCGTACAGGCCCGCTTCAAACTCTTCCAGGAACTGCTGCTGGAGCGCATCGTCCAGCCCGGTGTTTTTCACCTGATCGCGGAACTGGGTGAGCAGTTTTTTCGGATCCAGCTGAACGTATTCCAGCATGTCCGCCACGGTGTCCCCTTCATCGGACAGCTCGATTTCCACGTTGCCGTCAGGGAACACGAACACGTCCACCGCTTCGGTATCACCGAACAGGTTGTGCATGTTGCCGAGGATCTCCTGATACGCGCCGACCATAAAGAAGCCCAGCATCGGCGGGTTCTCCGGGTCGTACTCAGGCATTGGCATCGTGGTTGCGATACCGTCGCCGTCAACGTAGTGGTCGATGGCACCGTCGGAGTCACAGGTGATGTCCAGCAGCACCGCACGGCGTTCCGGGGCGTGGTTCAGCCCTTCCAGCGGCAGAACCGGGAAAAGCTGGTCGATACCCCAGGCATCCGGCATCGACTGGAACAGCGAGAAGTTGACGTAAATCTTATCCGCCATACGCTCCTGCAGCTCGTCGATAATCGGACGGTGCGCGCGGTTGCTCGGGTCGAGCTGTTTCTGCACTTCATGGCACATGTTCAGATAGAGTTGCTCCGCCCACGCGCGCTCCTGCAGGCTGAAGGTGCCTGAAGAATAACCCACGTGAATGTCATGCAGATCCATCTGGCTGTCGTGCAGCCATTCGCGCAGGGAACGACGCGTGCCCGGCTCGTGCATTTCCTGCCAGGTTTCCCACATGCTTTGCAGGGAACGCGGAGCATCGTCTGCCGGAGGCGTCGCTTCGCTGATTTCGCTACGCTCAACGCCGATGATGTTAGAGACCAGCACCGTATGGTGCGCGGTCACCGCGCGACCGGATTCGGTGATCACCGTCGGATGCGGCAAGCCGTTCTCTTCACAGGCATCACCGATCGCCCAGATGATGTTGTTCGCGTATTCGTTCAGGCCGTAGTTCACGGAACAGTCAGACTGCGAGCGGGTCCCTTCGTAGTCCACGCCAAGGCCGCCGCCCACGTCGAAGCACTGAATATTCACGCCGAGCTTGTGCAGCTCAACGTAGAAACGCGCGGATTCACGCACGCCGGTGGCGATGTCGCGAATATTGGCCATCTGCGAGCCGAGGTGGAAGTGCAGCAGCTGAATGCTGTCCAGACGACCGCGCTCGCGCAGGATTTCCACCAGCTGCAGCACCTGGTTTGCCGCCAGGCCGAACTTGGATTTCTCGCCGCCTGAGGACTGCCATTTACCGGAACCTTGTGACGCCAGACGCGCACGCACGCCAAGGCGTGGCACCACGTTCAGACGTTCGGCCTCTTCCAGCACGATGGCGATTTCGGTCATCTTTTCGATAACCAGATAGACCTTGTGGCCCATCTTCTCGCCAATCAGCGCCAGACGAATGTATTCACGATCTTTATAGCCGTTACAGACGATCACTGAACGGGTCATGCCCGCATGGGCCAGAACCGCCATCAGCTCCGCTTTGGAGCCTGCTTCCAGGCCCAGCGGCTCGCCGGAGTGGATCAGGGATTCAATCACGCGGCGGTGCTGGTTCACCTTGATCGGGTAAACCAGGAAATAGTCGCCTTTATAGCCGTAGGACTCACGCGCGCGCTTGAACGCGGCGTTAATAGAACGCAGGCGATGTTGCAGGATCTGCGGGAAGCAGAACAGTGCAGGCAAACGCTGGCCCTGAGCCTCACGGGCTTTCACCAGTTTCGCGAGATCCACGCGCGCTTCAGGGACGTCCGGATCCGGGCAGACGCTGATGTGGCCCAGTTCGTTGACGTCGTAGTAGTTATTGCCCCACCAGGCAATATTGTAAGTGCGCAGCATCTTGCTGGCTTCCTCGGAGCTCATCGCAACCTCCTGCATAGAACGTAGTACACCCTGTTCGCCCGCTGACGAAGGCGAAAAAGAAGACATGTCGTCAGACATAGCGAACCTCAACTCTTTGTAATAAGTGTAAAACAGTTGACTACTATCGCAGCGTTATACGGCGATAACAACCCATAAACGGCTCCGTTTCCCAGCAGAGTATGCTGAAAACCAGACCGTGCGACCGGTTTCTTATTCATATCATTGTAAAACACGTATCCGAACTCTGTATGACAAGGTTCGGCGAAACCACGAGAAAACTCTTGTATTAACAAGAGCGCCCTTGTTCAGTTTTCACAAAGCGTGACCGGCCCTGGAATCCTGAGAAGCGCCGAGATGGGTATAACATCGGCAGGTTTGCAGACTAGAAATGCGGGTTGCGGGAATCAAATACGCGCCAGAACGGCTGCGCTGAATGTGCGGAAAACGATGGTTCATTATCTCGTATCACCTCCACGGCCGCCTCTGTTGAAACGGACCACAAGCCAAAGCTAAAAGTTCACTGCTTAACCCGGCTGGAAGTGGCGACACGATGAGTTCATCGAGCGCTTATTTTATATGAGCCGCGCGCCGCGTTTTATACCGAGAACAGGGGTAAAAAGCAAAAGATAAATGTGCGTGTTGCCGGGGCCGTCAGGAATTATTGCCAGCAGCAATTTCAACTGAGTGAGAGGTTAGTCAAAAAAAACTGGAAATCGGGCGAAGAAGTGACCTAAAATAGCCGTCCAGATGTTAATCCATCTATACTGATTAACACTCATACTGCCAGTGTCAAAAACCTGCAGGCCTTGGTAGAATTATCTCCTTTGGCTATTCCGCACAGCAGCTTGAGCTAACCAAATTCCTCTTAGGTGAAATAAAACATGGCAAAACACCTGTTTACGTCCGAGTCCGTATCAGAAGGACATCCTGATAAAATTGCTGACCAAATCTCCGATGCGGTGCTGGATGCGATCCTGGCGCAGGATCCTAAAGCGCGCGTAGCGTGCGAAACCTATGTCAAAACCGGCATGGTTCTGGTTGGCGGTGAGATCACCACCAGCGCATGGGTTGATATCGAAGAGATCACCCGTAACACGGTGCGTGAGATCGGCTATGTGCATTCTGATATGGGCTTTGATGCCAACTCCTGCGCGGTTCTGAGCGCGATTGGCAAACAGTCTCCAGACATCAACCAGGGCGTTGACCGTGCCGATCCGCTGGAACAGGGCGCGGGCGACCAGGGCCTGATGTTTGGCTATGCAACCAACGAAACCGACGTGCTGATGCCAGCACCGGTCACCTACGCACACCGTCTGGTGCAGCGTCAGGCTGAAGTGCGTAAAAACGGCACCCTGCCGTGGCTGCGCCCGGATGCGAAAAGCCAGGTCACCTTCCAGTATGACGACGGCAAAATCGTTGGGATTGACGCGGTAGTGCTTTCTACCCAGCATTCCGAAGATATCGATCAGAAATCCCTGCAGGAAGCAGTGATGGAAGAGATCATCAAGCCGGTTCTGCCGACCGAATGGCTGAGCTCTGCGACCAAATTCTTCATCAACCCAACCGGACGCTTCGTTATCGGCGGCCCAATGGGCGACTGCGGCCTGACCGGTCGTAAAATCATCGTTGATACCTACGGCGGCATGGCGCGTCACGGTGGCGGTGCGTTCTCCGGTAAAGATCCGTCAAAAGTTGACCGTTCTGCGGCGTACGCGGCGCGTTATGTGGCGAAAAACATCGTTGCAGCCGGCCTGGCTGACCGCTGTGAGATCCAGGTTTCCTACGCGATCGGCGTAGCTGAGCCAACCTCCATCATGGTTGAAACCTTCGGTACCGAGAAAGTGCCTTCAGAACAGCTGACGCTGCTGGTGCGCGAGTTCTTCGACCTGCGTCCATACGGCCTGATTCAGATGCTGGATCTGCTGCACCCAATCTACAAAGAAACCGCGGCATACGGTCACTTTGGTCGTGAACATTTCCCATGGGAAAAAACCGACAAAGCCGCCCTGCTGCGTGAAGCTGCCGGTCTGAAGTAATCGACTGACATCTGCGTGATAAAAGGCCAGCCTTCGGGCTGGCCTTTTTTTGTAGGTGGCGCCGCAAAGGTGCACATATGGTACCGATTACACCGCACCGGATGCGTCTCGCTTTCAGAATATTCTCTTTGCATGCTCGCCTTTCTTCTGCTGTTACATCGCCTTTCAGTTAAGTCTGAAATGTGTTCTTTCGCGATGCATATCACCTCGTTTACCTCTATATTTTCAAAGCTTTAATTATTTTTACGGTTGCGCGTTAGTGTAACCGATTACACCAATGTGATTAATCTCACATATTTTTACGGGTCACTCACCTACCCTTTACATCAATAAAACTGATAACCCAACTGGAGGGCATAATGCCTGACAATAAAAAACAGGGGCGTACGTCCAACAAGGCGATGACATTCTTCGTCTGTTTCCTCGCCGCCCTGGCAGGATTACTTTTTGGCCTGGATATCGGCGTCATTGCCGGTGCATTACCTTTCATCACTGACGAGTTCCAGATCAGCGCTCACACCCAGGAGTGGGTGGTCAGCTCCATGATGTTCGGCGCCGCAGTGGGTGCCGTCGGCAGCGGCTGGCTCTCCTTCAAGCTCGGGCGTAAAAAGAGCCTGATGATCGGCGCGATCCTGTTCGTTGCCGGTTCACTCTTCTCTGCCGCTGCGCCTAACGTTGAGGTTCTGCTGGTTTCCCGCGTGCTGCTCGGCCTGGCCGTGGGCGTGGCGTCCTATACCGCCCCGCTTTACCTGTCTGAAATCGCGCCGGAGAAAATCCGCGGCAGTATGATTTCGATGTACCAGCTCATGATCACCATCGGTATTTTGGGCGCGTACCTTTCCGACACCGCGTTTAGCTACAGCGGCGCATGGCGCTGGATGCTCGGCGTGATCATCATCCCGGCCATTCTGCTGCTGATTGGCGTCTTCTTCCTGCCGGACAGCCCGCGCTGGTTCGCCGCCAAACGTCGATTCCACGATGCCGAACGCGTACTGATGCGCCTGCGCGACACCAGCGCCGAAGCGAAAAACGAGCTGGAAGAGATCCGCGAAAGCCTGAAGGTCAAGCAGTCCGGCTGGGCGCTGTTTAAAGAGAACAGCAACTTCCGCCGCGCGGTGTTCCTCGGCGTCCTGCTTCAGGTGATGCAGCAGTTCACCGGGATGAACGTCATCATGTATTACGCGCCAAAAATCTTTGAGCTGGCGGGCTATACCAACACCACCGAGCAGATGTGGGGGACCGTCATCGTGGGTCTGACCAACGTGCTGGCGACCTTCATCGCCATCGGCCTGGTGGACCGCTGGGGACGTAAGCCAACCCTGACGCTGGGCTTCCTGGTGATGGCGGCCGGTATGGGTGTCCTCGGTACCATGATGCATGTGGGCATTCACTCACCAACCGCCCAGTACTTTGCAGTCGGCATGCTGCTGATGTTTATCGTCGGGTTTGCGATGAGCGCCGGCCCGCTGATTTGGGTGCTGTGCTCTGAGATCCAGCCGCTGAAAGGGCGTGATTTTGGTATCACCTGCTCTACCGCAACCAACTGGATTGCCAACATGATCGTCGGCGCAACGTTCCTGACCATGCTCAATACCCTGGGCAACGCGAACACCTTCTGGGTCTACGCTGGTCTGAACATCTTCTTTATTGTGCTGACTATCTGGCTGGTTCCAGAAACCAAACACGTTTCTCTGGAACATATTGAACGTAACCTGATGAAAGGTCGTCCGCTGCGCGAAATCGGCGCCCACGACTGATCCTCATGCGGGAGGCGCCTCTTGCGCCTCCCCGCTTCGCGCTTTATGCTCTGCCCCTATGAAAGCACCCCGTCTCCCCATTGCCGTTCAGCAAGCCGTTATGCGCAGCCTGCGGGAAAAACTCGCCCAGGCGAACCTGAAGCTCGGCCGTAATTACCCTGAACCTAAGATCGTATATCAGCAGCGCGGAACCGCAGCGGGTACTGCCTGGCTCGAGCCCTATGAGATCCGCCTTAACCCGGTGCTGATGATGGAAAACCAGCAGGCGTTTATCGAGGAAGTGGTACCGCACGAGCTGGCGCATCTGCTGGTGTGGAAACACTTCGGACGCGTCGCGCCCCACGGCAAGGAGTGGAAGTGGATGATGGAAGCGGTGCTCGGCGTTCCGGCACGCCGTACCCATCAGTTCGAGCTGGAATCGGTGCGCCGCAATACCTTCCCCTACCGCTGCCAGTGTCAGCAGCACCAGCTTACCGTCCGCCGCCATAATCGCGTGGTGCGCGGCGAGGCGACCTACCGCTGCGTCAAATGCGGCGAGCCGCTGGTTGCGGAATAATCATCTGAACTTTCAGGAATTTTCCTGATCTGACTGATTGCATACGGGAACAACATTCGTTACGTTGCGGGCTCGTTTTGACACGGAGTGTAAGATGTCCCGTAATTTTTCTCTCGCGGTCGCCTTTCTGACGACGGCGCTCTCAGGCCATGCTCTGGCCGACGGTATCAACAGTTTTTCCCAGGCCAAGGCAGCAGGCGTGAAGGTGAACGCCGATGTGCCGGGCGATTTCTACTGCGGCTGTAAAATTAACTGGCAGGGTAAAAAAGGGGTCGTTGACCTTGAGTCCTGCGGCTATAAGGTGCGTAAAAACGAAAACCGCGCCAGCCGCATTGAATGGGAACATGTCGTTCCGGCCTGGCAGTTTGGCCACCAGCGCCAGTGCTGGCAGGATGGCGGACGTAAAAACTGCGCCAAAGATCCGGTTTATCGCCAGATGGAAAGCGATATGCATAACCTGCAGCCTGCCGTCGGTGAAGTGAACGGAGACCGGGGTAATTTCATGTACAGCCAGTGGAACGGTGGCGAAGGCCAGTACGGCCAGTGCGGTATGAAGGTTGATTTTAAAGAGAAAGTCGCCGAGCCCCCTGCCCGCGCGCGCGGCAGCATTGCCCGCACCTACTTCTATATGCGTGACCGTTACGACCTCAACCTCTCCCGCCAGCAGACGCAGCTGTTCAACGCCTGGGACAAGCAGTACCCGGTGACGGAGTGGGAATGCCAGCGCGACGAACGTATCGCCAGAGTCCAGGGGAATCACAACCCTTACGTCCAGCGGGCTTGCCAGGCGCAAAAGAGCTAACCTACACTACGGCAATTCGCTTATATCGCATGACACATGGAATTTCTGACTATGCGCATTCCCCGCATTTACCATCCTGAACTGATTACCGCAGGCCGCGAAATCGCCCTGTCTGATGACGCCGCCAACCACGTTGGCCGCGTGCTGCGCATGGGCGCAGGTCAGGCAATACAGCTGTTCGACGGCTCGAACCAGGTTTTCGACGCGGAAATCACGCGGTCCGATAAAAAAAGCGTACACGTTAACGTCCTGCGTGGCGAAGTGGATGACCGGGAATCACCGCTGCACATCCATCTGGGCCAGGTGATGTCGCGCGGCGAGAAAATGGAGTTCACCATTCAGAAATCCATTGAACTGGGTGTAAGCCTCATTACGCCACTTTTTTCTGAACGCTGTGGCGTTAAACTGGATGCGGAACGTCTGAACAAAAAGATCCAGCAGTGGCAGAAAATTGCCATTGCGGCTTGCGAACAGAGTGGCCGCAACCGTATTCCGGAGATCCGCCCGGCGATGGATCTGGAGGACTGGTGTGCAGAAGAGGAGAGCGGGCTGAAGCTCAATCTTCATCCGCGCGCCAGCGCCAGCATCAATACGCTGCCTCTGCCCGTTGAGCGCGTACGCCTGCTGATTGGCCCCGAAGGCGGCCTGTCGGCGGATGAAATTGCGATGACGGCACGTTACCAGTTTACTGATATTCTGTTGGGACCTCGCGTTCTGCGCACTGAGACAACGGCACTCACGGCCATTACCGCGCTACAGGTACGGTTTGGCGATCTGGGTTGAAGCATTAACGGAGAAGAACATGATCAAGCTCGGCATCGTGATGGACCCCATCGCAAACATTAACATCAAGAAAGATTCCAGCTTCGCCATGCTGCTGGAAGCGCAGCGTCGCGGCTATGAACTCCACTATATGGAGATGAACGATCTTTACCTGATCAACGGTGAAGCCCGCGCGCGCACCCGCATCGTTAACGTCGAGCAGAACTACGACAAATGGTACGAGTTCGGCACCGAGCAGGATATTGCCCTGGCCGATCTCAACGTCATCCTGATGCGTAAAGATCCGCCGTTCGACACCGAATACATCTACAGCACCTACATCCTTGAGCGTGCAGAAGAGAAAGGCACGCTGATCGTCAACAAGCCGCAGAGCCTGCGCGACTGCAACGAGAAGCTCTACACCGCCTGGTTCTCTGACCTGACGCCGGAAACCCTGGTGACCCGCAGCAAAGCCCAGTTGAAAGAATTCTGGCAGAAGCACGGCGATATCATCATGAAGCCGCTGGACGGCATGGGCGGCGCGTCGATTTTCCGCGTGAAAGAAGGCGACCCGAACATTGGCGTGATTGCCGAAACGCTGACCGAACTGGGCACGCGCTACTGCATGGCACAGAACTATATTCCGGCGATCAAAGACGGCGATAAGCGCGTTCTGGTGGTGGATGGCGAACCGGTTCCTTACTGCCTGGCGCGTATCCCGCAGGGTGGCGAAACTCGTGGGAACCTGGCAGCCGGTGGCCGCGGTGAGCCGCGCCCGCTGACCGAAAGCGACTGGGAAATTGCCCGCCGCGTTGGCCCGACGCTGAAAGCCAAAGGCCTGATCTTCGTTGGCCTGGATATCATCGGCGATCGTCTGACCGAAGTGAACGTCACCAGCCCGACCTGCATTCGTGAAATTGAAGCGGAATTCCCGATTTCGATCACCGGAATGCTGATGGACGCTATCGAAAAACGTTTACAGAAATAACCTAACAATACTATTAGTGACAGCGCCTGTGTTTGTCCCCATACTGGGCGCTGTCGCTTTTTAAACCAGGAAACAGTACCTCTGACAATGAATTTACAGCATCACTTTCTTATTGCCATGCCTGCTCTCCAGGACCCGATTTTTCGCCGCGCCGTGGTTTATATTTGTGAATACAATGAAGACGGCGCGATGGGTATTATCATCAATAAACCACTGGAAAATCTTCAGGTTGAAGGAATTCTGGACAAGCTGAAAATACCGGCTGAAGCGCGACTGCCGGAAATTCGGCTTGATAAACCCGTGATGCTGGGTGGACCTCTTGCAGAAGATCGCGGCTTTATCCTGCATACGCCGCCGGTATTCTCTTCCAGTATTCGAATTTCGGATAACACCGTCATCACGACCTCGCGCGACGTGCTTGAAACGCTGGGCACCGCTGAGCAGCCTTCTGAAGTGCTGGTGGCGCTGGGCTATTCGTCGTGGGAGAAAGGCCAGCTTGAGCAAGAGATCCTCGATAACGCCTGGCTTACCGCGCCAGCGGACATGAATATCCTGTTTAAAACCCCGATCGCCGATCGCTGGCGTGACGCGGCGAAGCTGATTGGCATTGATATCCTGACCATGCCTGGCGTAGCGGGGCACGCCTGATGAGCGGAACGCTTCTGGCCTTCGATTTTGGTACCAAAAGCATTGGCGTCGCCGTGGGTCAGCGCATCACCGGTACCGCGCGTCCGCTTACGGCCCTGAAGGCCAACGACGGCACGCCAGACTGGAATCTTATCGAGCGTCTGCTCAAAGAGTGGCAGCCGGATGACGTGATTGTTGGGCTCCCGCTGAACATGGACGGTACAGAACAGCCGCTTACCGCCCGGGCGCGTAAGTTCGCCAATAAAATCCATGGCCGCTTTGGCGTCTCCGTGAAGCTTCACGACGAGCGTCTTAGCACCGTCGAAGCGCGCGCGGGCCTGTTTGAGCACGGCGGCTTCCGGGCGCTCAACAAAGGCAGCGTGGACTCCGCTTCTGCCGTGATTATCCTCGAAAGCTATTTCGACCAGGGCTTTTAACCACAGGGGCCTACAGCCGCCCCTGCGCCCGTCTCTCCGCCAGGCTCTGGTCAAAGTTCTGCATTCCCGCCTGCTGACCGGTCTGGATGATGCCGGGCAGTTGCCACGTTTTCCCTTCACGAATCAAATTCGCCGCCGCCGCAGTGTTCACCAGCAGTTCATACAACGCGACGCGCCCGCCCTGTAGATCGGGAAGCAGCCTCTGCGCCAGCACCGCCCGCAGGCTGCCGGCCAGCTGGCTACGCACCGGATCTTTCTCCTGCGCCGGGAACGTATCGACCAGTCGTTCAATCGCCTGCGATGCCCCGCGCGTATGCAGCGTCGCCAGCACCAGATGGCCGGTTTCCGCCGCCGTCAGCGCCAGGCGGATCGTTTCGCTGTCGCGCAGCTCCCCCAGCAAAATAACGTCCGGATCCTGGCGCAAGGCACTGCGCAGCGCTTCGGCAAATGACGGGCTGTGCTGACCTATCTCCCGCTGCTGGATCAGGCAACGTTCGCTCTGGTAGATAAACTCCACCGGATCTTCAAGCGTGAGGATATGGCCGTCAGCATGGTGGTTGAGAAAATCGACCATCGCCGCCAGCGTAGTGGATTTGCCGCTGCCGGTCGCCCCCGTGACCAGAATCAGCCCGGCGTCATTGGATAACAGCTCCGGGATTACCCGCGGCGCGCCCAGCGAAGAGAGTTGCGGGCAGCTACGCGGCAACAGCCGCAGCGTCACAGAGACACCTCTCATCTGCTTAAAGGCACTGCCGCGCAGGCGCTGGCCTCCCGTTACCGTCGCGGCAAAATCCACCTGCCCCTTTGCCCACCATGTTCCCTGCTGCTCATCGTTAAGCCACGCTTTTAATAACGCCCCAACGTCGGGAGGGTGAAAGGGAGCGGGTTCAAGCCGGCCTAATCTGCGCCAGCGCGGTGGCGAATCACTGCACAGGTGTAGATCGGAGACGTTATGCTTTACACTAAGGGCCACAATTTCTTCCACATCCATAGACTACTCCTCGGAAAATGAACGACATTGCGCATAACCTGGCACAGGTCCGGGACAAAATCTCAGCCGCCGCAGCGCGTTGCGGCCGTGCTTCAGAAGAAATTACGCTGCTTGCAGTCAGCAAAACCAAGCCTGCGAGCGCCATCGCAGAAGCTATTGATGCAGGCCAGCGGGCGTTTGGTGAAAACTACGTACAGGAAGGCGTGGATAAAATTCGCTACTTCCAGGAACAGGGAAATACGGATCTGCAGTGGCACTTTATTGGCCCCCTGCAGTCGAACAAAAGCCGTCTGGTGGCAGAGCACTTCGACTGGTGCCACACCATCGACCGCCTGCGTATTGCTACCCGTCTGAATGACCAGCGTCCGGCAGAAATGCCGGCACTCAACGTGCTTATTCAGGTCAACATCAGCGACGAAAACAGCAAGTCCGGCATTGCGCTGAGCGAGCTGGGCGCGCTGGCCGCCGAGGTGGCCGAACTGCCGCGCTTAACCCTGCGCGGGCTGATGGCAATTCCGGCGCCTGAGTCAAGTTATGAAAGGCAGTTTGCCGTGGCACAGCAAATGGCTGTAGCATTTGAGGCGCTTAAAGCGCGCTATAACACGGTAGACACGCTTTCACTGGGCATGTCGGATGATATGGAAGCCGCCATCGCGGCAGGCAGCACTATGGTGCGCATCGGCACGGCAATTTTCGGTGCGCGCGACTACTCAAAATAATAAGGAAACCTGAGGAACGCCATGAAGACGTTGACTTTCCTGCTCTCAACAGTGCTTGAGCTGTATACGATGGCGCTTTTGCTGCGCGTCTGGATGCAGTGGGCCCGCTGTGATTTTTACAATCCGTTCTCGCAGTTTGTCGTGAAAATCACGCAACCTGTTGTCGGACCGCTGCGCCGCATTATCCCGGCGATGGGTCCCATCGACAGTTCGTCTCTGCTGGTGGCGTTTATTCTGAGCGTTATCAAAGCGATCGTGCTGTTTATGGTCATCACCTTCCAGCCGATTATCTGGATTGCTGCGGTCCTGATTTTAATCAAAACCATCGGCCTGCTGATTTTCTGGGTGCTGCTGGTCATGGCCATCATGAGCTGGGTGAGCCAGGGGCGTAGCCCGGTGGAGTATGCGCTGATCCAACTGGCCGAACCGCTGCTGCGCCCGATTCGCAGCCTGCTGCCTTCGATGGGCGGTATTGATTTCTCGCCGATGATCCTGGTTCTGCTGCTTTACGTGGTTAATATGGGGATCGCTGAGCTGTTACAGTCCACGGGCGATATGCTGCTGCCGGGGCTGTGGATGGCGCTATGAGTGCCGTAAGCACCTGCGCTGACGGGCTGGTTTTGCGGCTGTATATTCAGCCGAAAGCCAGCCGTGACGGTATTGTCGGGCTGCATGGCGACGAGTTAAAGGTCGCCATCACCGCCCCACCGGTTGACGGCCAGGCGAACGCGCATCTGACCAAATATCTGGCAAAACAGTTTCGCGTCGCCAAAAGCCAGGTCATCATTGAAAAAGGTGAACTTGGGCGACATAAACAGGTAAAAATCCTTAATCCGCAATCTATCCCGACGGAAGTCGCGGCTCTGAAAGAACAGGACTAAACCATGCAGAAAGTTGTTCTCGCGACCGGCAACGCCGGTAAAGTGCGCGAGCTGGCCTCGCTATTAAATGATTTTGGGCTGGACGTGGTCGCCCAGACCGCTCTTGGCGTGGAGTCCGCCGAAGAGACGGGGCTGACGTTTATCGAAAACGCGATCCTGAAAGCACGTCACGCCGCGCAAATTACCGGCCTGCCCGCGATTGCCGACGACTCCGGCCTGGCCGTGGACTTCCTGGGCGGTGCACCGGGGATTTACTCTGCGCGCTATTCCGGCGTTGACGCCACCGACCAGCAGAATCTGGAAAAGCTGCTTGTCGCCCTGAAAGACGTACCGGACGAACAGCGCACCGCGCAGTTCCACTGCGTGCTGGTCTATATGCGCCACGCGGAAGACCCGACGCCGATTGTCTGCCACGGCAGCTGGCCGGGCGTGATTACCCGTGAAGCGGCTGGCAACGGCGGCTTTGGCTACGACCCGATTTTCTTTGTCCCGACCGAGGGCAAAACCGCTGCGGAACTGACCCGCGAAGAGAAAAGCGCGATTTCCCACCGTGGACGCGCGCTGAAACTGTTACTGGAAGCACTGCGTAATGGCTAATTTGCCGCCTCTGAGTCTGTATATTCACATCCCGTGGTGCGTGCAGAAATGTCCGTACTGCGATTTCAACTCGCACGCGCTGAAGGGCGAAGTGCCGCACGATGACTACGTTGCGCATCTGCTGGCCGACCTGGACGCCGATGTCGCTTACGCACAGGGACGTGAAGTTAAGACCATTTTCATTGGTGGCGGTACGCCGAGCCTGCTGTCCGGCCCGGCAATGCAGACGCTGCTGGACGGCGTGCGTGCGCGCCTGAACCTGGCGGCAGATGCTGAAATTACGATGGAAGCCAACCCCGGCACCGTTGAGGCCGACCGTTTTGTCGACTATCAGCGCGCGGGCGTGAACCGCATCTCCATCGGCGTGCAGAGCTTTAGCGAGCCGAAGCTGAAACGTCTGGGGCGCATTCACGGCCCGGAAGAGGCAAAGCGCGCGGCACACCTGGCAACGGGGCTTAACCTTCGCAGCTTTAACCTGGATTTGATGCACGGCCTGCCGGATCAGTCGCTGGAAGAGGCGCTGAACGACCTGCGCCAGGCGATCGAACTGAACCCGCCGCACCTGTCGTGGTATCAGCTCACCATCGAGCCAAACACGCTGTTCGGTTCCCGCCCGCCGGTGCTACCGGACGACGACGCGCTGTGGGATATCTTCGAGCAGGGTCACAGGCTGCTAACCGCTGCGGGCTATCAGCAGTATGAAACGTCCGCGTACGCGAAGCCGGGCTATCAGTGCCAGCACAACCTGAACTACTGGCGCTTTGGCGACTATCTGGGAATTGGCTGCGGGGCGCACGGCAAGGTGACCTTCCCGGACGGGCGCATTCTGCGCACCGCTAAAACCCGCCACCCGCGCGGGTATATGGAAGGGCGTTACCTGGAGCGTCAGCACGACGTCGAGGCGGCGGATAAACCGTTTGAGTTCTTTATGAACCGCTTCCGTCTGCTGGAAGCCGCGCCGCGCGCGGAATTTACGCGTTACACCGGGCTGCCGGAATCGGTGATCCGCCCGCAGATTGACGAGGCGCTGGCGCAGGGGTATCTCACCGAGAGCGAGGAATACTGGCAGATCACCGAGCACGGCAAGCTGTTCTTAAACTCTCTTCTTGAGCTGTTCCTCGCCGAAGAATCCTGAAGGCTGATTCAGGATTTTGCATCCCGCTCTGCCGGCTGAGGGAAAGGCTGGCAGAGTGTGGGGATGAAAATTACTCGTTCTTATGCAAAACAGCTCAGACGTGAGCTGACAAAAGAAGAAAGACGGCTTTGGTATCTACTGCGCAGCCGCCGTTTCGAAAATTATAAATTTCGTCGACAACATCCTGTAGATCACTACATTCTGGATTTCGCCTGCTGCGCGGCTCATCTGGCTGTTGAGCTGGATGGTGGGCAACATGATGAAAAGCAGGAATACGATCGTCAAAGAACGTGCTGGCTTAACGAGAAAGGCTGGCATGTCATTCGATTCTGGAACAACGAACTCTGGAATAACGAAGAGGCGGTGTTAGAAAAGATCCTTGAAACACTGCAAATGCTGCAACCCTCACCCCGGCCCTCTCCCTGAAAGGGAGAGGGAGCAAACCATCCCCTCGCCCCTTTGGGGAGAGGGTTAGGGTGAGGGGAAATTACTTAAGCGTCCCCACCAGCGCCTTCCGGCTATCTTCCAGCGACACCACGCGTTTACACACGTCTTTGCCGAACTGCTGGAAATCATCTTCCTGGTTCTTCCACTCGTTCTGAATGGAGGTCTGCAAGCCGCCCAGGCTGCCCAGCACGCCCTGCAGCGGATTACCGCCGCCCTTCAGCACGGCTTTGGCGCCCATCTCGTTGATGCTGTCCTGCAGGATGCCGCCCATCGCCTGGTTCACCAGCTGCTGCCCGTCAGCACGGACCTGATCGATCGCCTTGTAGTGGAACGTCAGGCCGTCAGTGCGCGTCTCGATAATGCGGTTCATCTGCTCTTTAAGCTGCTTGTCCAGCTTCGTCAGGCGGGTGCGCATATTGCTGCTCTCACCCACCTCTTTGGTGATGATCTTATCCAGCGCGACGCGGCTTTTCTCAACGCGGGTCAGTGCGCCTTCATTAATCCATGGCAGCGCGGTACGCAAATCGGCCTGATAGTCTTTCGCCTGCTCACGCTGTGCGGCAGTCAGGTTGTACTGCTTGCCGTTAAAGGTGACGTTCCCCTGCGGCGTAATCACCAGATTGCCGTTCTCGCCTTTGACCTGCACGGTTTGCGGGCTTAACACCACGTCATCACGCGGGGTGACGCTACATTGATAATCCGCATGGGCGGTGAATCCGGTTGCCATCAAAGCAACAGCCAGCAACGTTTTGCGCATCTTAAACACTCCCTCAGACAAAATGGGCCAGCTAATGCTGGCCCCTTACTGCTTTATTAGTCCCACCAAACGTCGAAAAGTTCGCTGACGCGGACATCTTCGAGCTTGTGGTCTTCAAGCCATTTACGTACCAGGGCCTGATGTTCTTCGGTGCATTTACCCACTTCCTGGGTGCAGATCAGACCTTCCCAGGCCAGGTAGCCGCTACCGTCGAAGGCCAGCTTGTTTGGCTCAATCACGTCATTGATGAACGCATCCACGTCCTGATCGATCT
Source organism: Enterobacter cloacae complex sp. S3 (assembly GCF_014930495.1). Taxonomy (NCBI): domain Bacteria; kingdom Pseudomonadati; phylum Pseudomonadota; class Gammaproteobacteria; order Enterobacterales; family Enterobacteriaceae; genus Enterobacter; species Enterobacter cloacae complex sp. S3. Next base: position 58,172 of record NZ_JADBRD010000005.1, read on the forward strand.
GTTCTACACTGGTGCCTTCCGGGAAACGCCACGCAACGGAGAAGCCCACTTCCTGGAATTCTTCGATGTGCATCTTTTTACGCAGACGACGGCTACGATTCTTTGCCATTATTTCACCCTCTCGAACATTAAGTCCCATACACCGTGACCAAGACGATGGCCACGCTGTTCAAATTTCGTTACCGGACGCGATTCCGGACGCGGTACATAATCGTTACTCTCAGACTGGTTTTTATACCCGTCCAGCGACGACATCACTTCCAGCATATGTTCCGCATACGGTTCCCAGTCGGTCGCCATATGGAAGACACCGCCCAGCTTCAGCTTACTTTTCACCAGCTCGGCAAACGGCGCCTGAACGATACGGCGTTTATTATGACGTGCTTTGTGCCACGGGTCAGGGAAAAAGAGCTGAACCATGGTTAAAGAATTGTCAGGAATCATTTTATGCAGCACTTCCACCGCGTCGTGACACATCACGCGCAGGTTCTCAACGCCCTCTTCATGGGCCGTTGCCAGGCATGCACCCACGCCCGGGGAGTGGACTTCGATACCGAGGAAGTTCTGCTCCGGTCGCGCTTTCGCCATGGCCACCAGCGAGGTGCCCATACCAAACCCGATCTCCAGCGTGACGGGTGCTTCGCGGCCGAACAGTTCGGTAAAGTCCAGAGGCTGCTCGCTGAACTCAACGCCCATCACCGGCCAGTAGTTGTCCAGCGCATGTTGCTGCCCTTTTGTCAGGCGGCCCTGACGGCGGACAAAGCTGCGAATACGGCGCAGCGGGCGACCGTTTTCATCAAATTCCGGTGAAATGACGTCGTTTTTCATAAAAGAGTTGTCTGCTTGTGAGAATGTTCGGGAAACGGGCATTATCCAAAGTTAAGGCTTCTATGCAAGCATGGGAAAGATCCGGTTTACAGCAGATTGACGCTGTGCTGCAATCTGCGTCCCTGATTATGCGAATCGATGACCATGCAAGCCTCTCAATTTTCAGCCCAGGTGCTGGACTGGTACGACAAATACGGGCGTAAAACCCTGCCCTGGCAAATTGAAAAAACGCCTTACAAAGTATGGCTCTCCGAGGTGATGTTGCAACAAACGCAGGTCGCCACGGTGATCCCTTACTTCGAGCGTTTTATGGCGCGCTTCCCGACGGTGGCCGATCTGGCCAACGCGCCGCTGGACGAGGTTCTTCATCTGTGGACCGGTCTTGGCTATTACGCCCGGGCGCGTAACCTTCACAAGGCCGCACAGCAGGTTGCCACGCGCCATAACGGGACATTCCCGGAAACCTTCGACGAGGTGGCCGATCTTCCCGGCGTCGGACGTTCAACCGCAGGCGCCATTCTCTCCCTGTCTTTAGGGAAGCATTTCCCGATCCTCGACGGCAACGTGAAGCGCGTGCTGGCACGCTGCTACGCCGTCGACGGCTGGCCGGGGAAGAAGGACGTCGAAAAACGCCTTTGGGAAATAAGTGAAGCGGTCACCCCGGCCAACGGCGTCGAGCGTTTCAACCAGGCGATGATGGATCTCGGCGCGATGGTCTGCACGCGCTCAAAACCAAAATGCGAGCTCTGCCCGGTGAATAATCTTTGCGTGGCGTATGCCAACCATTCATGGGCGCAATATCCGGGTAAGAAACCCAAACAGACGCTGCCGGAGCGCACCGGCTATATGCTGCTGATGCAGCACAGCGACGAGGTCTTCCTCGCCCAGCGTCCACCGAGCGGTCTGTGGGGTGGTCTATACTGCTTCCCACAGTTTGAAGATGAAGATTTGCTGCGTGAATGGCTTAAACAGCGCGGGATTGCTGCCGATAACCTGACGCAGCTGACCGCGTTTCGCCATACGTTCAGCCATTTCCACCTGGATATTGTACCCATGTGGCTTCCCGTGTCGTCATTTGCCTCGCGCATGGATGAAGGCACCGCTCTCTGGTATAACTTAGCGCAACCGCCATCAGTCGGACTGGCGGCTCCCGTGGAGCGCCTGTTACAGCAATTACGTGCCGGTGCAATGGTTTAGCATCGACAAGAAAAAGAGGAATGAGTATGGCCAGAACGATTTTTTGTACTTTCCTGCAGCGTGACGCTGAAGGCCAGGATTTCCAGCTTTATCCGGGCGACCTGGGTAAACGCATCTACAATGAAATCTCCAAAGAAGCCTGGGGACAGTGGCAGAAAAAGCAGACCATGCTGATCAACGAGAAAAAACTCAGCATGATGAACCCGGAACACCGCAAGCTGCTGGAGCAGGAGATGGTGAGCTTCCTGTTCGAAGGTAAAGACGTGCACATCGAAGGCTATACGCCACCGGAAAAATAACAGCGTGCGGGGGAAACCCCGCCGTTAAAGCAAACACAACACGCACTCCCGGAATGATGAAAAAACTTTTAGCGCTAGCCCTTGTTGCGCCGTTGCTTGTCTCGTGTTCGTCAAAAAAAGGCGAAGATTACAACGAAGCCTGGATCAAGGACACCAACGGTTTTGACATTTTGATGGGGCAGTTTGCCCACAACATCGAGAACATATGGGGATTTAACGAAGTTCTTATTGCCGGACCTAAGGACTACGTTAAGTACACCGACGCCTATCAGACCCGTAGCCACATCAACTTTGATGAGGGTACGATCACGATTGAGACCATTGCAGGCACCGACCCTGCGGCACGACTGCGTCAGGCGATCGTCAAAACCCTGCTGATGGGTGACGATCCGGGTTCTATCGATCTCTACTCCGATGCCGACGATATCACTATCTCGAAAGAGCCGTTCCTGTACGGCCAGGTTGTCGATCAGACCGGCCAGCCGATCCGCTGGGAAGGTCGCGCCACGAAATTTGCCGACTACCTGCTGCAGACGCGCCTGAAAAGCCGCTCTAACGGTCTGAAGATTATCTACAGCGTCACCATCAACCTCGTCCCGAACCACCTCGACAAGCGTGCGCATAAGTACATTGGGATGGTGCGTCAGGCCTCGCGCAAGTACGGCGTGGATGAGTCGCTGATCCTGGCGATTATGCAGACCGAATCCTCGTTCAACCCGTACGCGGTAAGCCGTTCCGACGCCCTGGGGCTGATGCAGGTAGTGCAGCACAGCGCCGGTAAAGACGTCTTCCGCGCGCAGGGGAAATCCGGCACGCCGAGCCGCAGCTATCTGTTCGATCCGCAGAGCAACATTGATACCGGCACGGCCTATCTGGCGATGCTGAACAATGTGTACCTGGGCGGAATTGATAACCCAACGTCGCGCCGCTATGCGGTGATCACCGCCTATAACGGCGGCGCGGGCAGCGTGCTGCGCGTCTTCTCGAATGACAAAGTGCAGGCCGCGAACATCATCAACAGCATGGCGCCGGGGGATGTCTACTCTACCCTCACCACTCGTCACCCGTCTGCGGAATCCCGTCGCTATCTGTATAAGGTGAATACGGCGCAGAAGAACTATCGTCGCCGGTGATCGGCACACCTTCTCCCCTCTGGGAGAAGGTGTTCTGTTTCCCCTCTCCCTGTGGGAGAGGGTCAGGGTGAGGGCATCAGGCCGCACCTATCCAACCCCACCCATACGAAAATGTTATTTGCATCACAATCCAAACTGCAAATTAATGTGGATTGCATTTTTTTGCGGGAGGTAACAAAACATATTGTTGCCAACTGATAGAATTGCATCAAATAACAACCCTGAATGTTCCCAAAACAACATATCTCCCGCTCACTTGTGAGGAAAGTAACATGAACCTTAAGCTGCAGCTTAAAATATTGTCGTTTCTGCAGTTCTGCCTGTGGGGTAGCTGGCTGACCACACTCGGCTCCTATATGTTTGTGACGCTCAAGTTCGACGGTGCGTCAATCGGTGCCGTATACAGCTCGCTCGGTATTGCGGCTGTCTTCATGCCAACGCTGCTGGGCATCGTGGCGGATAAATGGTTGAGTGCGAAATGGCTGTACATGCTTTGCCATCTGGTGGGCGCGGGGACGCTGTTTATGGCAGCCCAGGTGACCACGCCGGGGGCGATGTTCATGGTGATCCTGCTTAACTCGCTGGCCTATATGCCAACGCTTGGCCTGATCAACACCATCTCCTACTACCGCCTGAAATCCGCGGATTTGGATATCGTGACCGATTTCCCGCCAATCCGTATCTGGGGCACCATCGGCTTTATCATGGCGATGTGGGGCGTGAGCTTCGCAGGCTTCGAACTGAGCCATATGCAGCTCTATATCGGTGCGGCGCTCTCCGTGGTGCTGGCGATCTTCACCCTGACGCTGCCAACCATTCCGGTTTCTAACCAGCAGAAAAACCAGAGCTGGAGCACCATGCTCGGCCTGGACGCGTTCGCGCTGTTTAAAAACAAACGCATGGCGATCTTCTTTATCTTCTCCATGCTGCTGGGCGCAGAGCTGCAGATCACCAACATGTTCGGCAACACCTTCCTGCACAGCTTCGATAACAACCCGCTGTTCTCCGGCAGCTTTATCGTTGAACATGCGTCGGTGATGATGTCCATCTCTCAGATCTCTGAGACGCTGTTCATCCTGACCATCCCGTTCTTCCTGAGCCGCTACGGCATCAAAAACGTCATGCTGATCAGTATCGCAGCATGGATGTTGCGCTTCGGCCTGTTCGCCTACGGTGACCCGAGCGCGTTTGGTACCGTGCTGCTGGTGCTGTCGATGATCGTTTACGGCTGCGCCTTCGACTTCTTCAACATCTCTGGTTCGGTGTTTGTGGAAAAAGAGGTGAAGCCTGAAATCCGCGCCAGCGCGCAGGGTATGTTCCTGATGATGACCAACGGCTTCGGCTGTATTCTGGGCGGCGTGGTAAGCGGTAAAGTCGTTGAGATGTACACCACCAACGGCATCACCAACTGGCAGCCTGTGTGGCTGATCTTCGCGGCGTACTCGCTGGTGCTGTTCTTCGCGTTCATCGCGCTGTTCAAGTACAAGCACGTGCGCGAGCCGCACGGTGCGCAGCCGATCGCGCATTGATTGTTGTGCCCGGTGGCGCTGCGCTTACCGGGCCTACAAAACCAGACCGTAGGCCGGGTAAGGCGAAGCCGCCACCCGGCTATTTTATTGCAGAGAGCACCCACCCCACTGACAGTAAATCCGCGCTGCCGCCCGGGCTCAGATTGCGTTCAATCAATGCCTTATCCATCTTAAGCAGCGCCTCGCGATCCCAGCCACTCGCCAGTAATTCCCGCGCGTAGCCCTGAACGTAGCGTAGCCCTTCAATGCCGCCGCGCGAGACGAGATTACTGTCCTGATTAACCGCCATCAGGCGCAACAGCAGGCCGTGAAGCGACAGTCCGCTCCACTGCGCCAGCGCCTTACGCGCCGTCGCAAAGCCGCTTTCCGCCTCTCCGCGCGCGCCGGTTAAGCCGTACAGATGAAACTGCCGCTCGCCCGCCGTCTTCTGCCCGCTGCGCGCGGCCAGTTCCCGCGACACCAGCCCGCTGCAGATGTTACTCACCTCACAACAGAGGCTGTCTGCGGAGATATTTTTCACACGTCCGGCAGCGAAGCACAGTAAACCCAGGGCAAAAATCCCGCCCTTGTGGGTGTTCACTCCGTTCGTCGCGGCGTACATCGCCTGCTCGCAGGCCATCCCCATCGGGCGGATAATGCGAAGCTGTGCGTCAGCGGGTTTATCTGCATGTGCGTTACCGAGTTCGGCAAAGCGCGAAAACCACGGCGTTATCGCCGCAATGCTGCGGACGAACAGCGCGTGATCCATATCGCGATGGGAACCGTTATTGAGCTTGTCCACCAGCCCCGGCTTGGGCGTCAGCTCCAGTTCCTGCCATAGCGCCGCCTCCGCAAACGCGGGCACGTCAACCGGGCGCGGTTTAGTCGCGAGCAAACCAGTCATCGATCGTCTTCTCCACGCGGGAAACCACCTGCTCAAGGGGGTGATTGCGCGAACGGGAACAGGCATGAGCGGGTTCGTCGCAGATCAGGCAGCGTCTGAGATTCGCCCCCAGCGACTGACGCCCGACGTGGCCGTGCTGAGGGCAGATCACGTCCAGATCCCACAGCCTGCCGAGCGGGTGCGTCTGCTCCAGCTCCGCACAGTGCGCTTTGATTTCCACCGCGGGATGGGCCACGCACCACAGGGCTTCTGGCCCGGTCGGGAGCCACAGCACCTGACGGTCCAGCACCTGCCAGCGGTTTTCCCACAGCAGCTGGTCGCACATTTGCAGCGCCACGCCCATGGTATTGCGATAGCGCAGGCTGTCTTTGATTTCCCCTGGCGTGACCAGCGTGAGGGAAATCACCGGTTGTTGATAGTGCTCAAGCATGTCAGCCTGGCGCGCTGCGCGGCGCTCTTTCGCCGCCAGCAGTTCCTCCAGGCTGACACCCGCCCGCACGGGTGTCGCTACTGTCATAACTACTCCTTTACCTGTCGCACGGTGTCGATCACGCTGCCGTCGCGGTAGCGGATCACCCCGACGATTTTGTCGGTAAATTCAATTGGTTTCGGTACGCCCGTCAGGGAAATCGCCCGCTCGTAAAGCGCGCTGATATCCACAACCTTGAGCCCGGCTTCCAGCAGGCGCTCGCGGATCTCCGGGCGCGCCGGGTTGACCGCAATGCCGTGGTCGGTGACCAGCACGTCGATGCTCTCACCCGGCGTGAGGCGCGTGGTGACGCGCTTCACTACCGTCGGAATACGGCTACGCAGCAGCGGCGCGACGACGATGGTCAGGTTTGCCGCGGCGGCCACGTCGCAGTGTCCGCCGGACGCGCCGCGCATCACGCCGTCGGAGCCGGTGATAACGTTGACGTTGAAATCAACGTCTATTTCCAGCGCGCTGAGGATCACCACGTCGAGCTGGTCGCAGCTTGCCGCCTTGCTGCCGGGGTTGGCGTAGACGTTGGTGGAGATCTCCACGTGGTTCGGGTTGCGCGCCAGCGAGGCCGCCGCCTGGCCGTCAAAGCACTGGGTATCGAGCAGCTTTTCGATGAGCCCCTTCTCGTGCAGATCCACCAGGCTGCCGGTGATGCCGCCAAGCGCAAAGCGCGCCTTCACGCCGCTGCGCTCCATCTTCTCTTCCATAAAGCGCGTGCAGGCGGTCGCCGCCGCGCCGGAGCCCGTCTGCATCGAGAAGCCCGGTTTGAAGTAACCGGAGTGTTCAATGACGTCCGCCGCATAGCGGGCGATCATCAGCTCGCGCGGGTTGCTGGTGACGCGCGCCGCGCCGACGCTGATTTTCGCCGGGTCGCCCACGCTTTCAACCTGCACGATGTAGTCCACCTGGTCCTGAACCAGGCTGGCGGGCATATTCGGAAACGGCACCAGTTCTTCAGTCAGCAGCACTACCTTACGGGCAAAGTGCGCGTCCACCATCGCGTAGCCCAGGGACCCGCAGCACGATTTACCGTGCGTGCCGTTGGCGTTGCCAAACTCATCGCTGCACGGCACGCCGAGAAACGCTACGTCGATATTCAGCTCGCCGTCCTGCAGCAGCTTCACGCGCCCGCCGTGGGAATGAATTTGCACCGGCTCGTCCATCAGCCCGTGGGAGATGGCGTCCGCCAGCCTGCCGCGCATGCCCGAGGTGTAAATCCGGGTGATGACGCCGCTTTCAATATGCTCGATCAGCGCGTCGTTACAGGTCATCAGCGAGCTGGAGGCCAGCGTCAGGTTTTTGAAGCCCATTCGCGCCAGCAGCGCCACGACGGTGTTGATCACCCGGTCGCCTTCGCGAAACGCGTGGTGGAAGGAGATGGTCATCCCGTCCTGGAGGCCGCAACGCTTAACCGCCTCTTCAACAGAGGCGCAGAGCTTGCGGCTGTGCTTCGCCTCGCTGTCCGACAGCCACGGCGTGGCGCTGTGGGCGGTATCAAAGGGTTTTAAGTCCCTCAGAGGGGGAAAGTTCACGTGAAGAAGTTCTGTCTGATTCATTATTTTTATCCTTACCGACGCACGCCGGAGGCCGCTGCGCGCTCCAGCACCACCTGCGCGTGGTTAATAATCGGTGCATCCACCATTTTGCCGTTGAGCGACACCACGCCCAGGCCGTTACGCTCACCCTCTTCTGCCGCCTCAATCACCCTTTTGGCGTGATCCACCTCTTCCTGAGTCGGGGCGTAGGCGTTGTGCAGCAGATCAATCTGGCGCGGGTTAATCAGCGATTTGCCGTTAAAGCCCATCTTGCGGATCAGATCGACCTCGCGCAGGAACCCTGCCTCGTCGTTAACGTCTGACCACACCACGTCGAAGGCGTCGATGCCCGCCGCGCGGGCGGCGTGCAGCACGGCGCAGCGGGCGTAGAACAGCTCGGTGCCGTCGCCGCGCTCGGTCTGCATGTCCATCACGTAGTCAAAGGCGGCCAACGCAATCCCGATGAGGCGCACAGAGCTGCGGGCAATCGCCACGGCGTTGATGACGCCAATGGCCGATTCAATCGCCGCCATCACGCGGGTGGAGCCAACCTCGCGGCCGCACTCCTGCTCGATACGCTCGAGATGGCTTTCCAGCTCGTAGATATCGTCCGGCGTGTCGGTTTTCGGCAGGCGGATCACGTCCACGCCGGCCCGCACGGCGGCTTCCAGATCCAGCAGGCCAAACGGCGTGCTGAGCGGGTTAATGCGCACCACGGTTTCGATATCCTGATACATCGGGTGCTGCAGGGCGTGGAACACCAGCATGCGCGCGGTATCCTTCTCGCGCAGGGCGACGGCGTCCTCAAGATCAAACATGATGGAGTCGGGACGGTAGATAAAGGCGGTTGAGAGCATGGCGGCGTTGGCGCCCGGCAGGAACAGCATACTGCGGCGGAGTTTGCTCATTTCAGCGCCCCCCAGTTGATGGCCTGTTCATCGGCGGCACGCATCAGCGCGCTTTGCAGGCGGGCGCGGATCACACAGTCCAGCGCCCCTTTGTCTTCAATAATGATTAATCCCTGGTGCACGTTCATGGCGCGCAACGTGTCGTTGACCACCTGGCGAATTTGCTCGCCAAACTGCTTAATCACTTCACTGTGGATGACTATCTCTAGCTCGCCGTGAGCGGGAGCGATTTTCACCATCAGGTCGCTGGACTCCTGCGTTCCGGCCAGCGCCTCCCTTACAATTTTCATGATAAATTCCTGGTAGTTAAGCGACTTCCGCACTCGCACGGTAATGCGTTTCGAGATGCGCGAAGGTGGAGTCCGGGACAATCTCCCGGATCCGGGAAAACTGCTGTGTCTTCAGTAAGCGGCGCACTTCGGACGCTGAAATAGCGTTGCCGGTGGCCTTGATGCGCGGCATTTCCACCACCTCGATATGCGAGGCCAGCAGGTCGTGCAGCGTCTGGTTGTACTGGCGGGTGATATCGCAGAACGGCTCCGAGCCGATGAAGCGGTGCGTGATGCCGAGCGCCGGGGCGATGAAGTCCCGGAAGATCAGCACGTCGATCTCGCTCCACGCCTGCTGCACTTTGCCGGTCTCCTTCAGGAAGTAGGCCGGGAAGGTGGCGCGGGAGATGATGTACTGCGAGCCTTCATGCACCAACACGTTCGGCAGATGCGCTACGCCCGCGCGCACCATCTCGAGGCGCGCGCTGAACGGGAAGAACGAGGCGTCTTCACGCACCACGAACAGGTGCAGGGCATCGCACCGCTGCGCCGCCTGCTCCACCAGATGGCGGTGGCCGAGGGTGAACGGATTGGCGTTCATCACTATCGCGCCAACGTTCTCCCCGCACTTGCGCTTCGCGCGCAGGGAACGGCAGTAGCGTTCGATCCCCTGCGGGGTGTTCTCCATCAGCACCGCGTTGTTTCCGCTCTGGGCAATCGGCCAGAAGCCGCTGCGGGCAAAGCGCTCCCGGTTGCACGGACGGGTGCAGAGGAAGAGGTGAAAATGGCCGCACTCCAGCGCCGCATTTTCCACCTCTGCCAGCAGCCGCGCGCTGAGGTTCTCGCCGCGAAGCTGCTCGTTGACCGCCACGCATTTGATGACGTTGGCAGCAAGCCCTGCGCAACCCACCAGCTGCGAGCCGGACCAGGCTTCGACAAACAGCGTGATGTCGTTGTCCAGGCCAAGGCCGCTGTCTGCCAGCAGGTAGCGGATCTGGCTTAAGCGTTCCGGGTGTTTCGCCACCAGCGTGTGGCGAAAATCGATGGGTTGACTGTTCATGCCGTCTTTCTTAATGTGCTGCCGCAAGCCCGACGGCTGGCGCTTCCACGATCACGTTGCTCAGATGACCGATATGCTCGATCTCCACCTCAATGCGATCCCCTTCCTTCATAAACAGCGGCGGATTGCGCTTTTTACCCACTCCGCCTGGGGATCCGGTGATGATCACGTCGCCCGGACTGAGGCGGGTAAAGGTGCTGATGTACTCGATCAGCTCCGCCACCTTGTGGATCATGCTGCTGGTGTTGTCTTCCTGCACCATGCGGCCGTTCAGCCAGGTGCGGATCGCAAGCTGGTGCGGATCAGGGATCTCGTCCGCCGTCGCCATCCACGGCCCAAACGCGCCGGTTTTGCGCCAGTTTTTACCGGCGGTAAACCAGGTGTGCTGCCAGTCGCGGGCGGAGCCGTCCATGTAGCAGCTGTAGCCCGCCACGTGGCGCAGGGCGTCATCGCGGCTGATGTTCTCCCCGCCTTTACCGATGATCACCGCCAACTCGCCTTCATAGTCGAATTCGCTGGAGTGGCGCGGCTTCAGCACCGGCTCGTTGTGGCCGGTCTGTGAATCCGGGAAGCGGACAAACAGCGTCGGGGCCGGGTTATGCTGGTCAAACTCCTTGCGCTTGTCGGCGTAGTTCATGCCCACGCAGAGGATCTTTTCCGGCTGCTCAATCACCGGTAAGAAGGTGATGGCGCTCATCGGCACGTCCACGGCATCGTTCAGGTAACGGGTGGCCTGCGCCAGCCCGTTGCCCTGCAGCAGCGCCTTGAGGTCGCTGTAGCGGTCGCCGAGACGGCGGCCTAAATCAATCACGCCGTCGGCCTGGACGATGCCGTAGCTGCGTTTTCCCTGGTATAAAAAGCTTGCGAGTTTCATTGTTCTTTCCTGAAAACTTAAACGAGGAAGTTGCCCAGAATCAGCAGTGAGACAGAGACGTTAATCGCCCCGCCGATACGGGTAGCAATCTGGGCGAACGGCATCAGGCTCATACGGTTGCCTGCGGTCAGGATCGCCACGTCGCCGGTACCGCCCTGGCCGCTCTGGCAGCAGGAGACGATGGCGACATCAATCGGGTGCATACCAATCTTTTTGCCGACGAAGAAGCCGGTTGCCACCAGTGCGGAAACGGTGCTGACAATCACCAGCAGGTTGCTGACGGTGAACGCCGCCACCAGTTCATGCCACGGGGTGATGGCCACGCCGACGGCGAAGAGGATTGGGTAGGTCACGGAGGTCTGGAAGAATTTGTACACCACCTGAGAGCCTTCCAGCAGGCGCGGAGAGGCGCCGTTGCAGAGCTTCACCAGGACCGCCATAAACAGCATGCCAACTGGTGCAGGCAGGCCAATCAGCTTGTGGCCGAGCATGCCCAGCATGTAGAGCAGCACCGCCAGCAGCGCGCCGGAGGCGATAGTGGTGACGTCCGCTTTGCCGGAAAATGCAGGCTGAGAGACGGTGGCATCGGCATTCGCGCGGTTAGGCATCAGCTGGCCTTCACCGGTCAGGTGCGGGAAGCGTTTACCGAGCTGGTTCAGGCAGCCGGAGATGATGATTGCCGTCAGACCGCCGAGCATTACCATCGGCAGCACGCGGCCGAGTGCCACGCCCTGGTCCATGTGCAGCAGGGTGGCATAGCCGATGGAAAGCGGGATTGCCCCTTCCCCGACGCCGCCCGCCATAATCGGCAGAATGATAAAGAAGAAGATCTGGAACGGCTCAAGACCCAGCGCCAGGCCGACGCCCATTCCCACCAGCATGCCGACAACTTCACCGCACAGCATCGGGAAGAAGATGCGCAGGAAACCCTGAATCAGCACCGTGCGGTTCATGCTCATGATGCTGCCGACGATAATGCAGCAGATGTAGAGATAGAGAATGTTGGTGGATTTGTAGAACTTGGTGGTGGACTCGACCACCACGTCCGGCAGCAGGCCATAGTAGACCAGCGCGGAAGGGATAAAGGTGGCGCAAATCGCCGCCGCGCCGAGCTTGCCGACAATCGGCAGGCGTTTGCCAAACTCGCCGCAGGCAAAGCCGAAGAAAGCCAGCGTTGCCACCATGACCACGATATCGCTCGGCAGTTTTCCGCCCAGGCAATCAATCGCAATCAGTGCGCCCGCCAGAACGAACAGCGGCAGAGGAATAATCCCAACTTTCCAGGTATCCATAATATGCCACCAGCGCTCTTTGAGCGAAGGCCGCTGAATTTCAATCGGGTCGTGGGTAACAGAGAAAGAATCGTCAGTTGTGCTCATAATAAGCCCCTTGGTTATTTTGTGCGTTCAGCTTAGAGTCACAAAGGCTTACTTTATGTGAGGAATGGCATATTAAAAGCGAAGTTTTAATGGCAGCTATGGTTTTAATGGTTTCTTTTATTTAATGTGATTTATACCTTATTTATTGCCGTGGTTTTTATGGTTTCTTTTCCGAATTGAACAAACAAATAACATTTATTCGGGAAGCCCGAAGCACGTTCGCCTTCAGGATAACTCTTTTACAGCGCCCGCTGTGCAAGGGATCACAAGTTTTCGGCAAAGCGGGCGTCAGCGCGAAAAAAGATGATATATTGGCGATCTTTGCTGCTACCTCGCGTGATAGTTATGAAAGTTTCTTTCCAGATTAAGCTGTTTATTTCGCTGGTTGCCTTTTTCTCGGTGCTTTTCGCGCTGCTGGGCGGATATTATTATGCCGACGTCGGGAAACAGCTTTATCAGGAAATGAGTACGCGTGCCAAAATACAGGCTGAAGAGATTGCGCTTATTCCGACATTGCGTAATGAAGTTGAACAAAAGAATATCAGCGCCATCCATGATTTTATGCAGAAGATTTCTGCGCACAGTGACGCCAGCTTTATTGTGATTGGTGATAATAAGGGGCAGCATCTTTTTCACTCCGTCTTTGCCGACAGAGTGGGCACAACCCTGGTTGGCGGAGACAATGAAGCCGTATTGCAGGGTAAAAGCACCACCACCATTCGCAAAGGCGGGCTGGGCATTTCGCTGCGCAGTAAAGCCCCCATCTTCAACGCCGCCGGACAGGTGGTCGGCATTGTTTCAGTAGGCTATCTGACCAGCTACCTTGATACCATTACCGTCAGCAAAGTGGTCAATATCCTGATTGCCGCCGTGCTGCTGCTGATCGCTCTCTTTATCTTCTCCTGGTTCTTTACCCGCAGCATCAAGAAGCAGATCTTCTCCCTTGAGCCGCGCGAGATCGGCCTGCTGGTGCGCCAGCAGAAGGCGATGATGGAGTCTATTTATGAAGGCGTGATTGCCATTGACGATCGGCGGCGGATTGAAGTCATCAACCAGGCGGCGCGCAAGCTGCTGGGCCTGAGCCAGCCGGCCCGCGAGCTGCGCGGACAGCTGATAAGCCAGGTGATCGATCCGGTCCCGTTCTTCGACACGCAGACGATGCTGGCGAAAGATACCCATGACGAGATTTGCCGTTTTAACGATCTCACGGTGATTGCCAGCCGGGTGCACATCATGCTTGAGGGGTCGCTGCAGGGCTGGGTGATCACCTTCCGCGATCGCAACGAGATCGACTCGCTGAGCGCCCAGCTCAGTCAGGTAAAACGCTATGTCGATAACCTGCGCATCATGCGCCACGAGCAGTTAAACAGGATGACCACCCTCTCCGGCCTGCTGCATATGGGCCGCTATGAGGAAGCCATTGGCTACATTCAGGCGCAGTCGGAACATGCCCAGGAGCTGCTGGACTTTATCTCTTCGCGCTTCAGTTCCCCGACCCTGTGCGGCCTGCTGCTGGGGAAAGCCGCCCGCGCGCGGGAGAAAGGCGTCGAGCTGTGTTTCGACCCGGGCTGTCGGCTGGACAGACCCTTCCTGCCCCTTGGTGAGCAAGAGCTGATTTCGATTATTGGCAACCTGCTGGATAACGCCATCGAAGCGACACAGCGGTCGCCGCTTCCCCACGCGCCGGTAGAAGTGCTGATAAAGCTCAGCGAAAAGGAGCTGATTATTGAAGTCGCCGACCAGGGCGTTGGCATTACACCGGAGATGCGTGACCGGATCTTTGAACGCGGCATCACCACCAAAACGCGCGGCGATCATGGGATTGGCCTGTATCTGATCGAAAGCTACGTCACACAGGCTGGCGGCGCGATAGAAGTTGCCGATAATACCCCGCGCGGCGCCATTTTCTCCTTGTTTATCCCGGCCACGGGAATCGCCCGGCAACTGGAAGACACCGACTATGCAACATGAACTTATCGACGTACTGATTGTTGAAGACGAGAACGAACTGGCGCAACTGCACGCGGAGCTGATAGGCAAACACCCGCGTCTGAGGCTGGTGGGCATTGCCTCGTCGCTGGCTGCGGCCCAGGCAGAGCTTGAAAGCAAACAGCCGCAGCTGATGCTGCTGGATAACTACCTGCCGGACGGCAAAGGCATCTCGCTTATCAATAACCCCATGCTGGCCCGCGCCAACTGCTCGGTGATTTTTATTACTGCCGCCAGCGATATGGACACCTGCAGCCAGGCGATTCGCAACGGCGCGTTCGACTACATCCTTAAACCCGTCTCCTGGAAGCGGCTCAGCCAGTCGCTGGAGAGGTTCGTGCAGTTTGCGGAACAGCAGCGCGTGTGGAAGATTGTCGACCAGCAGAACGTGGATTCGCTGTATCAGCTCCAGGCGAAAAACTACCGCCTGGACAACGGCAGTAAAGGCATTGAGGAAAATACGCTGGCGCGTGTGCAGACGCTGTTCAACGACAAGGCAACGCACTGCTTTACCGTGGATGAGGTGGTGAGCGAAACGGGATTAAGCAAAACCACCACCCGGCGCTATCTGGAGCACTGCGTGGAGGCGGGTTTTCTGACGGTGGAGATGCTGTACGGCAAGATTGGGCATCCGAGGAGGATGTACAAGCGTAGTGCGGTTTGATGAAACGTTCCCCCTCACCCCGGCCCTCTCCCCAAAGGGGCGAGGGTGAAAAGACGGCCCCGTACAATCCCCTCTCCCCTTTTGGGAGAGGGTTAGGGTGAGGGGGGGCTACCTTAATACATAACCATACAGCCGCTTAATCCCGTCGGCA
Organism: Enterobacter cloacae complex sp. S3; assembly: GCF_014930495.1. Taxonomy (NCBI): domain Bacteria; kingdom Pseudomonadati; phylum Pseudomonadota; class Gammaproteobacteria; order Enterobacterales; family Enterobacteriaceae; genus Enterobacter; species Enterobacter cloacae complex sp. S3. The sequence goes on from NZ_JADBRD010000005.1 coordinate 73,351, forward strand.
TCCTTCTCGCTGTAAACCCCCTGCAGCTCCGGCGAGAAGCCCGGCAGCAGGTTGATGCCCTCCTCCAGCGCGAGGAAGTAACGCTGTACCGCCCCGCCCCAGACCTCACCCGGCACCACGCACAGCACGCCCGGCGGATAGGGCAGCGCCCCTTCGGCAGCAATGCGCCCTGCGGCATCACGTATGCGAACCAGCTCCACGTCACCGCGAATATAGGCCCGGTTCGCATCCTGCGGGTTCATCACTACCTCAGGCAGGCTCTCCTTGCGGAACATATCCTTCTGCAGATCCTTCACGTCAAAGCTGACGTAGAGATCGTGCATCTCCTGGCACAGCTGGCGAAGGGTGTAATCCCGGTAGCGCACCGGGTATTTCTGGAAGATCGTCGGCAGCACGTCCGCTAGCGGCGTATCGTCTTCAATATGCTGTTCGAACTGGCCCAGCATCGCCACCAGCTGCGCCAGCTTCTCGCTGCTTTCGGCAGGCGTCAGCAGGAACAGGATCGAATTGAGGTCGCATTTCTCCGGTACGATGCCGTTTTCGCGTAGGTAGTGCGCCAGAATCGTCGCCGGGATCCCGAAATCCGTGTACTCCCCGGTTTCAGCATCGATACCCGGCGTGGTCAGCAGGAGCTTGCACGGGTCGACAAAGTACTGCTCGCGGGCATAGCCCTCAAAGCCGTGCCATTTGGCCCCCGGCTCAAAGCTGAAGAAGCGCAGCTCGCTGGCGATGGCGTGCGTCGGATGATCCTGCCACGGCCGCCCCGCCACCACCGGCGGGATAAACGGTTTGATCATATGGCAATTCGCAATGATCGCCTTGCGCGCTTCAATCCCCAGCTCGACGCACTCCGCCCACAGCCTGCGTCCACTTTCACCTTCGTGGATCTTGGCATTCACATCCAGCGCTGCGAACAGCGGATAAAACGGGCTGGTGGAGGCATGCAGCATAAACGCGTTGTTCAGCCGCTTGTGCGGGCAGAAACGCGCCTGACCGCGAATGTGGTTATCCTTTTTATGGATCTGCGACGTTTGCGAGAACCCGGCCTGCTGTTTATGCACCGACTGGGTCACGAAAATTCCCGGATCGTTCTCGTTCAATTCCAGCAAGAGCGGGGACGTTTCCGCCATCATCGGAATAAACTGCTCGTAACCCACCCATGCGGAGTCAAAGAGGATATAGTCGCAGAGATGACCGATCTTGTCGATCACCTGGCGGGCGTTGTAGATCGTCCCGTCGTAGGTGCCAAGCTGAATGATCGCCAGGCGGAACGGGCGCGCCTCGTCGGCCTTCTCCGGCGCCGCCTCGCGGATAAGATCCCGCAGATAGGCATCGTCAAAGCAGTGGTCGTCAATCCCGCCAATAAAGCCAAACGGGTTACGCGCGGCCTCAAGATAAACCGGCGTGGCGCCCGCCTGGATCAGCGCTCCGTGGTGGTTAGATTTGTGGTTATTGCGGTCGAACAGCACCAGGTCGCCGCGGGTCAGCAGCGCGTTGGTTACCACCTTATTGGCCGCTGAGGTGCCGTTCAGCACGAAGTAGGTTTTGTCCGCGTTGAACACTTTCGCCGCGAACTTTTGCGCGTGCTTGGCGGACCCTTCGTGGATCAGCAGATCGCCCAGCTTCACGTCGGCATTGCACATATCGGCGCGAAACACGTTTTCACCGAAGAAATCATAGAACTGTCGCCCTGCCGGATGCTTTTTGAAAAAGGCCCCGTGCTGGTGGCCCGGACAGGCGAAAGTGCTGTTGCCCATCTCCACATACTGGCTCAGGGTGTCGAAAAAAGGCGGCAGCAGATTCTCTTCGTAACGGCTGGCAGCGCTCTCCAGTTCCAGAAACTCCTGAGCTTTACCCGAGATGACCGCGGTGGCGCCGTCGGGTACGTCCGTTGGCTCCTGCGAGAAAATAAACACCGGTAAATGAAAGCCCGTGCGTTTCAGCAGAGCAAGAATGCCGCTGCGACTTTCAGCTGTTGTGATGACGACGGCCGCCACATCGGTAAAATCAGTGCTGTCCAGCGTCACCTTTTCGCGGTGCGTAGACACAGTGGAGAGCAGCTCGCGGCTGACGGCAATTTTCATGGTTTTCATAGGCGCAGTTACCCTCACCGGGCGGTGAGACAGGGAGGAGAAAATTCGCGCAATAATGTCACCTTTTATTTTGAGGTGCAAGAAGGAATCAGTATGCACGAAATCAACCAAAGCTAAGGCCCGCGCAGCCCTGCCGTGCCATAATAATGCAATATCAATGATTAAATAACAGGAGTTAACTTTGGTTATCGGGCCATTTATTAACGCAGGCGCCGTATTGCTGGGCGGCGTACTCGGCGCCGTTCTGAGCCAGCGGTTGCCGGAGCGTATTCGCACCTCCATGCCCTCGATATTCGGCCTGGCATCGTTAGGGATCGGTATTCTTTTAGTGATCAAATGCGCCAACCTGCCGGTGATGGTGCTGGCCACCCTGCTCGGCGCGCTGATTGGCGAGTTCTGCTATCTGGAAAAAGGCATTAACAGCGCGGTGAGTAAAGCCAAAAACCTGATTGCCCGACCGGGCGGCAAGGCGAAACACGGTACGCACGAGTCGTTTATTCAAAACTATGTCGCCATCATCATTCTGTTTTGCGCCAGCGGCACCGGGATTTTCGGTTCGATGCAGGAGGGGATGACGGGCGACCCAAGCATTTTGATTGCGAAGGCATTTCTTGATTTCTTTACGGCCACTATTTTTGCCACCACGCTCGGCGTTGCCGTTGCCGCGATTTCCGTGCCGATGCTGCTTATTCAGCTGGCACTCGCGAACTGCGCCACGTTGATTCTCCCGCTCACCACGCCGGCAATGATGGCAGACTTTACCGCCGTCGGCGGCCTGCTGCTGTTGGCGACCGGGCTGCGCATCTGTGGGATTAAGATGTTTGCCGTGGTGAACATGCTGCCCGCACTGCTGCTCGCCATGCCGCTATCCGCGCTCTGGACGCACTTTTTCGCTTAAGGATGCGGCAAAATGGTGAGAGATTGCGCAGTCTGTAACGAAAACAACATTTTTCGTTGACGCCACGGGGCAGATCGGGTTTAATGCGCCCCGTTGCCCGGATAGCTCAGTCGGTAGAGCAGGGGATTGAAAATCCCCGTGTCCTTGGTTCGATTCCGAGTCCGGGCACCACTATTTAAAGAACCCGCCCTCGTGGCGGGTTTTTGCTTTTGGTTTCTCCCCACCCCAGGGATCGTTCCCACCTGCGTCCAGCAGTTTGTTTTTAAAGATAAACAAACACGCCTCGTTGAAGTTCTCCGCCCCCAGGCGTTCCGAGAGAGCCGTTCGTTTACGATAGAGGCTTTTCACCGACGTATTCAGCTCATCGGCAATGGCTTCCATCGGCATCCCTGCCCTCAGCAGCCGCAGCATGATCGCTTCGTGCGTGCTAAGCCGTAAGTTAAGCAGCCACTTCGTGGTCAGGCGCCTGCCCTTCATATTGAGCACCAGGTTAAATAACGACGCCATATCCGGCGCGGTCAGCGACGTGTTCATAAATAACTTCATACTGAGCAGATTCTCCTCGCGGTGTCGCATATCGAGCATAACGCAGCAGATTGTTTTTTTCGTTCTGGCCGGATGGCGTATCAGGTAATCATATAAACGGAGCGGAGAACGACTATCAATCAATACAGAATATTCATCTGCACCGTTATCAAATATGTTTCTGTCAATCGAGTCGAGCAGGATAATATCCGGGAAAAATATCCGCATCCCTCTGACAAGGTAGCGATCCTGAGTCACTAAAATAATTGAAGTTGCCACTAACCATCCCTTTTAGATTAAAGCAAGCACGATCCCTCGCAAAGAAGGCCGCCTTCGTTTTATAGCGCTGTTATATTAACGATAAATGTATTCTGGCTTTGGACATCCCTCAATACAGACATTGATGAGTAAGACTTCCTGTAGACTATCATTCAATGGCAGCCATTAATTATAAATAAAAAACAATCGCAGAAAAGTCACTTCTCTAAACATTAAGAGTTTTTGTCATGAAACTTCCCAAACATGCACCAGAAAGTACTTTAATTGAGGCAGATAAACCACATTAAAAATATATACAAAGCTGTCACAATATAAATAAAAAACCCATACATCAATAAGTTACAAATAATCAGTCATTTCAATAAAACCGCCAAAAACCACTCGATACAGAATTATCTCAAAACAACACCCCCCCATTTCAACATATTTATCCGGCAACATATCAGGTGTACATTAGCTTTCACCCAGTCCACTGAGATAAGGATCCATAATTACCTTTAGGTAAGTACCCCGTAACATCACTGCATTCAGATTTAATGTTCTCATTTATGGCCTTTAACCCTGATTTTAAAGGCGGCCGTGTTATGCAATGGATTCATGATAAACAAATGGCAAATAGATATGGAAAGATCGCTTCGCTTCAATACGTTATTCTTTTATCGCGCCCCAACATTATTGTTTCTGTTATTCCTCTTTCCTGTTCTGGCTCAGGCGACTGAATCCGTTTATGAGCAACAGATTCAACAGGCGCGTAACGGTAATTACACGCCGTTTCTCGATTATCTTCAGCGTTATCAGCAGCAGCATGCCCTGACGCCTAAACAAGTTGCGGACTGGTTACAGGTTGCGTCCTGGGCAGGTCATGATGACGAGGTTATTCAGGTCTGGCAGCGTTACGGTATTTATATGCCGCTGCCCGCCCGCGGCGTTGCTGCCGTCGCGCAATCCTGGCGGAATAAAAAAGCCTGGCAGCCAGCCCTGGCGCGCTGGAAAGAGGCGCGTAGCCTTGCGCCGGATAACGACGACTATCGTATCGGCTACATCAAAACTCTCGCCGATGCCCGCATGGACACGCTTGCCCTGCAGGAAGCCCAACGGCTGGTAGCGGAAAATCCTTCTCAGGCACATCTTGAGACGCTCTCGTATGTCTGGTTACGCCAGGGAAAAAGCTGGGATCGGCTTCTGGCAGACACGCGCGCGCTGAATATCGCGCCTGAGAATAAAGCGCTCCTCAGCGAGCTGATCGACGCGCTAACGGATAGCCGGGTGAACACCCCCGCGCTGCAGCTTTCACAAAGCGTCACGCTGTCCCCCGCGGAGCGTCGCCGTCTTGAGCGTAATGCCGCCGCCGAACGGGTTCGCCTCGCCGATGTGCCCGGCAGAACAGAAAAGGAGCGCCTGCAGCTTGCGCAATCCACGCTGAATCGTTACGACGCTCTGCTTTCCCGCTGGCAAAACGATCCGCAGGCGGCGGAAGACGTCGTCCTGGCGCGTATCGACAGGCTTGGCGCGCTTTACGCCCATGCTGATTACCCACGGGTGATTAGCGAATATCAGGCTCTTACGGCAGCCCAGCATCCGGTGCCGGGCTGGGCCATCGGCTGGGTGATTTCCGCGTATCTGCAGGAGCAAAACGCTGCCGCCGCCTTCGCGCTTCTGCAACGCTATCCGCAATATGCTTCCGATCCGCAGGACGAGGAGCACGCGCTTTTCTACGCCTGGCTGGATACGGGAGATTATCAATCCGCCCGCCGATATGCTGAGCGCCAGACCCGCAGCGTCCCGTGGACCCGCTACGATTTCGGCTCCCCTACCCCTCAGCCGAACGATCGATGGCTTACCGGACAGTCGCTCCGCTTTAACTATTTGCTGGCGACGAATGCCCTGCCGGAAGCCGAAACGCTGGCGCACCGTCTGGCGACAACGGCGCCGGGCAATCAAGGATTACAGATTGACTACGCCACCCTGCTTCAGGCGCGGGGCCTGCCGCGTGCGGCCGAGCAAAAGCTGAAAAAGGCGGAGGCGCTGGAGCCGTCCAACACAGAGCTAGAGCAACAGCAGGCTTACGTCGCGATGGATCTACAGGAGTGGCGAGAGATGGATTTACTGGCCGACGACGTGCTTGCCCGCGCGCCTGCCGACCGCAGCGCCAGGCGTCTCGACAGGCTCAGAACGGTCCACCATATGTCAGAGCTGCGCCTCAACGCGAGCAAGGGCTTGCACTCCGATAGCCCCGTCAGCGGGACGCACGACCTGAGCTGGGACGCCACGCTCTATGGCCCACCCGTAGCGGACAGCTGGCGGCTGTTTGCGGGTACCCGCTACGCGCAAAGTAATTTCGATGAAGGCAAAGGCACCAGCCGTCACCTTTTGGGCGGCGTCGAGTGGCGGCCACGCGACCTCCAGCTCGAAGCCGAGCTTTCCAGCAACCGCTATCACGGCGAAAACAAGCCGGGCGCTCGCCTCGCAACAACGTACTTTGTGAACGATAGCTGGCAGGTCAGCGGCAGCCTGGAACGCCTGTCGCGCACCACGCCCCTTCGGGCGTTACGCAACGGCATTAGCGCCAACCGGGGTGAAGGTGGGGTGCGCTGGTATCAAAACGAGCGGCGTGAGTACCAGTTCAGCGCCGCCCTCAGCCGCTTCTCCGACCATAACCGTCGCCAGGAATATACCCTCACGGGCAAGGAGCGTCTCTGGCAGACCCCTTCCCTGACGCTGGATCTCGAGCCGGGGATCGCCACCAGCAAAAACAGCCTGCGCGACACGCTCTACTACAACCCGGCGCGGGATCTGTCCGTGACGGCGGCCCTGGCCGTTGACCATGAGATGGTCCGCCATTACGACACCCTCTGGAGCCAGCAGTTCGTGGCGGGAGGCGGCAGCTACTGGCAGAAAAATCAGTCCGCTGGCGCCATCGCCCTGCTGGGTTACGGACAGCGCGTTCAGTGGAACAACGTCATTGATACCGGCGTGATGCTGAACTGGGATAAACGCCCTTACGACGGCAAACGCGAGAGCAACCTCTCCATCACGTTTGACGCGACTTTACGCTTTTAAGGATGAATATGCTGAACACACGTTTTTCCGTGAGCCTGATACTCCTCGGCTGGCTCTGCCTCAGCGCAAATGTCTGCGCGCAGGCGATCTCGTTCATTGCGCCTAAAGAGAGGCCGCAGCTGGAGGCGAGTAAACCCTGGCCGAAGAACCAGTTTCTGGTCCTGGCCTACCACGACGTCGAAGACGATGCCGCCGATCAGCGCTATCTCTCCGTTCGCACCAGCGCGTTAAACGAGCAGATAAGCTGGCTGCTGCACAACGGCTACCACGCCATCAGCGTGCAGGACATTCTCGATGCCCATGACGGGAAAAAAACGCTGCCGCCAAAAGCCGTTCTGCTCAGCTTTGACGACGGCTACAGCAGCTTTTACACCCGCGTCTGGCCGCTGCTTCAGGCATGGAACGTTCCTGCGCTGTGGGCGCCGGTGGGCAGCTGGGTGGATACGCCGGAAAATCAAAAAGTTAACTTCGGCGGTCTGATGACGCCCCGGGATCGCTTCGCGACGTGGGACATGGTGCGCGAGCTCAGCCGGTCCCCGCTGATTGAGATCGGATCGCACACCTGGGCCTCGCATTACGGCATTCCGGCCAACCCGCAGGGCAGCCGCGAGCCGGCCATCGCCAACCGCTTTTATGACAAAGCCACGGGTCGCTATGAAACCGACCAGCAGTTCAACCAGCGGATCGGCGATGACGTTCGCAAAGTGACTGAAAAAATCACGCAGGTGACGGGCAAGGCGCCGCGCGCCTGGGTCTGGCCCTACGGCGCCGCCAGCGGTACGTCGCTCGCTATCGCCAGACAGCAGGGTTACCGGCTGGCCTTCACCCTTGAGGACGGGCTGGGGAACGTGCAGGAGCTGGGCAACATCCCCCGTCTGCTTATTGCCGGGAATCCCTCGCTCAAGGCGTTTGCCAGCACGGTCAGCCAGGTTCAGGAGCGCGATCCCGTGCGCGTCATGCACGTCGATCTCGACTACGTTTACGATCCCGATCCGGCCCAGCAGACCCAAAATATCAACAGGCTGATCCAGCGGGTTTACGACATGAAGATCAGCCATGTTTTCCTGCAGGCGTTTGCCGACCCGCAGGGCGACGGCAAGATCACGGCGCTTTATTTCCCCAACCGTCGGCTGCCGGTTCGGGCCGATCTCTTTAATTTTGTCGCCTGGCAGCTGCAAACCCGCGCCGGGGTAAAAGTCTTCGCGTGGATGCCGGTGCTCTCGTTCGATCTCGATCCTTCCCTGCCGCGCGTGCAGCGCCGGGATCGTCAAACCGGCCAGCTGCGCGAAGCCACCGAGCCCTATATCCGGCTCTCCCCGTGGGACCCGCAGGTGCGCCAGCAGGTGACGGACATCTATGAAGACCTGGCCCGCTATGCCAGCTTCAACGGGATTTTGTTCCATGACGATGCGGCGCTGACGGACGTGGACGATGCCGGTCAGAACACCACGCGTCAGAAAAGCCAGACGCTCATCGGGTTTACCCACGCCCTGAGCCTGGCGGTGAAGCATATCCGCGGCCCGCAGATAAAAACCGCGCGCAATATGTTCGCCCTACCCATTCTGCAGCCCGAAAGCGAAGCGTGGTTCGCGCAGAATCTTGATGATTTTCTGGCGGAGTACGACTGGACGGTGCCGATGGCCATGCCGCTGATGGAGTCCGTTCCGGCAGACGAGAGCGATGCCTGGCTGACGCGTCTGGTTAACGCGGTCGCCGCACGCCCCGGCGCGCTTGATAAAACCATTTTCGAGCTGCAGGCCAGGGACTGGGACCAGAAACCGCAGCGCGCCGTTGCCGATAGCCAGCTTGCGCAGTGGATGCGCGTGCTCCAGCTGAACGGCGTCAAAAACTACGGTTACTACCCCGACGACTTCCTCAACAATCAACCTGATATCTCACGCATCAGGCCTGAATTTTCTTCGTACTGGTACCCTGACAATGACTGATCGCATTATCGCCTTCTCTATTTTATGTCTGGTATTCGGGTTGCCGTTAGGCGTGGCCGCCCTCTTTACCGGCGAACTGATTCTGGATTTCGTGTTCTTCTGGCCGCTGTTCATGTCGGTACTCTGGATAACCGGCGGCCTCTATTTCTGGTTTCAGCTTGAACGCCACTGGTCGTGGGATAAAGACACGCCCGCCCCGACGCTCGCCGGTGAGCCGCTCATCTCCATTCTTATCCCCTGCTTCAACGAGGGACGAAATGCCCGGGAGACCATCAGCGCCGCGCTGGATCAGCGGTATGAAAATATAGAAGTTATCGCCATTAACGACGGATCTTCTGACAACACCGCGCAAGTGCTGCAGGAGTTGGCGCAGGAACAGCCGCGCCTGCGGGTGATTAACCTCGCGGAAAATCAGGGGAAAGCGCTGGCGCTTAAGGCCGGAGCCGCGGCGGCGCGGGGCGATCTGCTGGTCTGCATTGACGGCGACGCCCTGCTCGACCGCGATACCGCCGCTTATCTGGTGGCACCGCTGATTCAGTACCCCCACGTCGGGGCGGTTACCGGCAATCCGCGCATTCGCACGCGCTCCACGCTGATTGGCCGCATTCAGGTGGGCGAGTTCTCATCCATTATTGGGCTCATCAAGCGAACGCAGCGGATCTATGGCCGGGTCTTTACCGTCTCCGGCGTCATCGCCGCGTTTCGCCGACAGGCGCTGGCGGACGTCGGGTACTGGAGTCCGGACATGATCACCGAAGACATCGACATCAGCTGGAAGCTTCAGCTGCGCCACTGGGATATCTTTTTTGAGCCGCGGGCGCTGTGCTGGATCCTGATGCCGGAGACGCTGAGGGGCCTGTGGAAACAGCGTCTGCGCTGGGCTCAGGGGGGCGCGGAGGTGTTTCTGGTCAACCTTCGCAGGATTGTGCGCTGGGAGCATCACCGCATGTGGCCGCTGTTTCTGGAGTACGCGCTGTCAACGCTGTGGGCCTTCGCGTACGCGATGACGGTGCTGCTGTTCCTCCTCAGCCAGGTTGCGCCTGTTCCCGCCAGGCTGACCGTGGAGAGCCTTTTTCCACCGGAGTTTACCGGGCTGCTGCTGGGCATGATGTGCCTGCTGCAGTTCCTGGTCAGCTTGTACATCGAGCGGCGCTATGAACGTAAAGTGGCCAGCTCGCTTTTCTGGGTGATCTGGTTCCCGATGGTGTACTGGATGATCGGCCTGTTCACCACCCTCGTCGCATTTCCAAAAGTCATGCTTAAACGCCAGCGCGCCCGCGCGCGCTGGATCAGTCCGGACCGGGGAAAAGGGAGCATTTAATGAACGAAAATACCTTAATTTTGACCGAGCATCGGCTCTTGCCGCGTCTTTTTGATGCCGCGCTGACGCTGGTGGCATGGGGAGGATTTCTGTTTTTCCTGTATGCCCGTCTGTGGATGCAGCTAACCGATGAGAGCGACCACCGCTGGAGCGTGATTATCGCGTCCTTTAATACGGTGTTGATCTACCTGCTGTTTGCCGCGCTCAACGGCTGGCTGCTGATTTTGTGGTATCAGTACAACCGCCGTCGCGCCAACGTGAGGCGGCGCCAGCCGGGCTATTTTCACCAGGAGGAGCTGGCCCGCAGCTTTAACGTCTCACCGCAGATCATCTCCGAGATGAGCCAGTACAACCTGCTGACGGTGTACCACGATCAGATTGGCCGCATCATCGATCTGAAGATCAACGAGCAGCAGGAAGAGGAAGAACAGTAGCGAAAAGCCCCCGCAGGAGACGCTGCGGGTTGAGGGATCCACAGTATTTTGTAGCAAGGAACATAACGTGACCTGAGCCGTATATTCCCCCTCACCCCAGCCCTCTCCCTCAAGGGAGAGGGGGCCGTCCGTGCAGGCATTATTTTGTAGGCAACCCTCAGCCCTGCGGGGAGATTTTTATAGCGAGTCCTTCACCACAATCAGCGGCTCGATATCGCTCTCTTTCTTCACCACCAGCGAGTCATCGCCGCGCAGACAGGTTCCGCCGTAGTTCCCGCCCACGGTGAAGGTGCAGACCTGTATGTACTTGCCGTCGACCTTCGGCAGGCACCACAGCTGCTGGTAGATGTTTTTGCGGTCGACAAACTTGCCGCTGGATTTATCCAGCAGTTCGTCCTGAGCGCTGATGAGATCGATATTGCTGCCGCAGCGGCCGGCAATCGGCTTGACGGCATATCCGGTCTGCTTCAGCAGATCGTTAACCTCAAAATCGGTGTCGAGCAGATAACGGTGATTCGGGAACAGCTGCCACAGTACCGGGAGAATCGCCTTGTTGCCGGGAATCACGGTCCACAGCGGTTCGAAGACCAGCACCTCCGGGCGCAGCAGGACGTCAATCAGGCGCACCTCGTCCTCGGGATGTCCGGTCCGAATAGGCACGGCGGCGTATTCTGTTTCGCTGACCTCGCGGATCTGCTCTATCGCCGTTTCCCACGCCCAGGTTTTCCACACGCAGTTGACGTGGCGACCTTCGTCGTCAATCAGCTGTCCGGCGGCATCCCAGCTGAGCGCCTCCAGCCCGTGCAGGATTTTGGTCTCGAACCCGGCCTGCATCAGCGAACGCTGAATAAAGAGCGCGTGGTAATCCTCTTCGACATCGTTGTCCTGCATGATGTGGACGAACGGCCGCGCGTGGCTGTGCTTCCACGCCCCGGTCAGCTCTTCCAGCAGCCCTTCCGCCGGGTTATGCCCGTTGCCGCGATAGCCGTTTTTCACCCACTCTTCGAGAATCAGCCCGCCCTCGGTATGGCAGGAGGCGGAGTCGGCGTTGTACTCGTAGACCTTAATGCCGCGCTCATCCATGCAGAAATCCATACGACCGGTGATCATATGGTGGCGACGCCACTGCCATGAGAGGCGCAGGCGCGGCCAGAGGATTTTCGGGATGTCGAAAAGCGCCAGCAGGCTGTCGTCTTTCAGCACCTTGTCCGTCGCGTGCAGGTACATCAGGTGCAGTTCGTTAGTGGCCTTGATCAGCTCCTGCTCGGCGCTTTCGGTAATGGTGAAGTACTGGCAGGGATCTTTGTTGATCACATGGCCGTTGGCGCGGATATACGCCTGCTGCAGCGCGTCATTTTCGTTAAGCCATTTGCCGTCGAACTGACGCTTGTTTTTCAGCCGCGCGCCGCTGATTTTCAACAGTTCGCCGTCGATTTCCGGCTGGGGAATGCTGTGTTCCGCGTCGTCGGTCTGGATCATCCAGCCGAGAATCTCCGTGTCGTTGAAGGTGTCATGGATCGTGTAACACCCGTTCTCCACGCTCAGACGCAGCTCGCGCGTCCACTGCTGCCCGAGCGGCAGCGGGGAGTGAATCACGTTCTGCTCCGCAATTCGAACCTTATCGTCGAGAAGCTGGGTGATCACCGCCACGTGGCCGGTCTCGTGAAACTCGCCGCCCTTTTGCCAGATCAGCAGCGCCCCGGCGCGCGGCGCGCGTTTTGAGCCGTTGGCAAAGGCCTGAAGGGGCAGAATGTTATCGTTCACCACCTGCCGCAAAAAGCGCAGGGAGAAGATTTCCCACGCCATGCCGACATCGGTAAACACGAAGCCATAGTTGAGAAACAGGAAACGGCGGGCAAACTCAACGCATTGCCACTTGTGGCCCATGTATTCGTTGCCGATATAGCTGCGAAAATCGGCGTCTTGCGGGTAGCTGCGCGGGTCCAGACTGCCGTAATTTGAAGAGTAAATCGCCACGCCACCGGGCGCATAGCCTAACAATGTCCCGAATGGCGCATCACTGCTTAATTTTCCTTTACGCATGTATCCAACCTAAAACAGGCAGGCGGCAATTTTTTTAAGGGTTGTCGTCGTCTGCACGTTGTAATTAACCTGACAGAGGGACATTTATCATACACCTGCGCGGCGCATTAACTACATGTTAAACAGCCAGCATGCCGCGAAATGCCCTGGCGCGATCTCCTGCATGGCAGGCTCCTGCGTCTGGCACACCGGCATGGCGTGCGGGCAGCGGCTGCAGAACTTACAGCCCGGCAGCGCGGACGTGGGGCCGGGAATGTCGCCGCGCAGGGTGGCGTCTTCGAGATTGCGGATGCGCGGATCGGGCTGGGGAACCGCCGCCAGCAGCGCGCGGGTGTAAGGGTGCGCCGGACGTTGATACAGTTCATTCGCCGGGGCCACCTCCACCAGTTTGCCGAGATACATCACCCCAATGCGGCTGGAGATATGGCGAACCATGGAGAGATCGTGGGCGATGAACAGATAGGTTAGCCCCAGCTCCTGCTGCAGATCCTGTAAAATATTCACCACCTGCGCCTGCACCGAGACGTCCAGCGCAGAGAGCGGCTCATCGCACAGCACAAATTCAGGATGCACGGACAACGCGCGGGCGATACTGATGCGCTGACGCTGGCCGCCGCTGAACTCATGCGGGAACCGTTCAAGGTGCTCGTGCTTCAGCCCCACTTTGTAGAGCAGCGTTTCCGTACGTTCCCGCTGTTCTTCGCGGCTGTAGCCGTGGATCTGCATCGGCTCGGCCACCAGCTGTCGCACCGTCATTCCGGGGTTGAGCGAGGAGTAAGGATCCTGAAAAATCGCCTGCATCCGTTTACGCAGCGGCTTAAGCTCTCTTTCGTGGGCGTGAGCAATCGCCTGCCCGGCGAAGTGGATCTCGCCCGAGGTGATATCGAAAAGGCGCAGGATGGCGCGCCCGAGGGTGGATTTTCCGCAGCCTGACTCCCCCACCAGGCCAAACGTCTCGCCGGGCTGGATATCAAAGCTCACGCCATCAACCGCCTTCACGGCCACGCCTTTACGCAGCAAACCGCCGTTGAGCGGATAGTGCTTGCGCAGATCGCGCACGCTCACTAATGGCGCCAGTTGTTCACTCATGCCTGAATCTCCTTGTCTGCCCATAGCCAGCAGGCGGCGCGATGGCCCTCTCCGGCGGTGTAAAATGCGGGCTGCCGTTCACACTGGGGCATGCGTTTCGGGCAGCGTTCCGCGAACGGACAGCCCGGCGGCGGGTTAAGCAGGCCAGGCGGCGAACCTTCGATCGGCGATAAACGCTGATTGACCTCATCCGGGCGCGGCAGCGAGGCCAGCAGCCCCTGGGTGTAAGGATGCGCAGGGCGATAAAAAATGTCCTCTACGCTCCCCTCCTCCATCACCAGCCCGCCGTACATCACCACCACGCGGCTGCAGACCTGCGCCACCACGCCGAGATCGTGGGTGATCAGCAAAATCGCGGTCCGGGTCTGCTGCTGCAGACTTTTCAGCAGGCGCAGGATCTGCGCCTGAATGGTCACGTCCAGCGCGGTGGTCGGTTCATCGGCGATCAGCAGCTTAGGGTTGCAGGAGAGCGCAATGGCGATCATCACCCGCTGGCGCATCCCGCCGCTGAACTCGTGGGGATACTGGTCGTATCGCCGTTCCGCCCCGGCAATGCCTACCTGTTCCAGCATGGCGATGGCCGCCGCTTTGGCCGCTTTTTTGCTGAGTCCTTTGTTGCGCATCAGGATCTCAGCCATCTGCTTGCCGATGGTCAACACCGGGTTCAGGGCGGTCATTGGATCCTGAAAAATCATCGCGATCTGGTTGCCGCGAATGGCGCGCATCTGCGCGGGCGTTTTCTGCGCCAGATCCTCATTCTGGAAGCGGATGCTGCCGCCGGTTATCCGTCCGTTGCTCCCCAGAAGCTGGATAATCGACTTACAGGTGACGCTTTTCCCGCAGCCCGACTCGCCGACGATGCCGACGAGTTCCCCCGGCTGAACCTGAAAGCTCACGCCGCGCACCGCGTGAACCTCGCCCTCGCGGGTGCGGTACGTGGTTTGCAGGTTCTCAAGCGCTAATAAGTTACTCATCGCGATTCGCTCCCGGCTCAAAGGCGGTACGGAACACATCGCCCAGCACGTTAAAGCTGAACACCGTCAGCAGGATCAGAATGCCGGGGAACATCGCCAGCCACGACGCTTCGCCAATATAAGACTGCGCGTTGTTAAGCATGCTTCCCCACGACGCCGCGGGCGCCTGCACGCCCAGCCCTAAGAAGCTGAGGGTTGACTCCATCAGAATGGCCGAGGCGATATTGAGCGTGGCCGCCACGATAATGGTCGGCAGCACGCCGGGAATAATGTGGCGCACGATGATGCGCAGCGGATGCTCCCCCGACGCGCGGGCATAAAGCACGTACTCGCGCTCTTTCACCGACAGGGTTTCAGCACGCACCAGGCGCGACATGTTCATCCACGTCAGCAGGCTGATAATCAGAATGATGTTATCCACGCCCGGCTTGAGGTAAGCATTTACTACCAGCAGCAGGAAGAAGGCCGGAATGGCCATCAGGATATCCACGGCGCGCATCATCAGGTTATCCAGCCAGCCGCCAAAATAGCCGCTCACCGTTCCCACCACCGTGCCGATAAGCGTGGAAAAGAGCATCGCCAGAAAACCGACCATCAGGGAGATCTGGCCGCCATACAGCGCGCGGGTGAAGTAGTCGCGGCCGTATTCGTCGGTGCCGAACCAGTGCGCGGCATCCGGCGGCAACGTGCGCGCGCCGAGCGACATCCGATCCGGATCGTACGGGCTTAACCCCGCACAGAGCGCGGCGACGACGAAAATAAAAAGCACAAACAGAGAGAACTGCGCCGGACGGTTGCGGCGCAGCTGGTGACGAACCTGCTGCCAGCGTCTGCTCATCCGGGTTACCTCAGCGTACGAATGCGGGGATCGGCGAAGCGATAAAGCACGTCGGCGATCAGGTTACCGACGATCAGCATCATCGACGAGAGCATGATGATCGCCATAATCAGCGGGTAATCCAGCGAGGCGATCGACTGGATCCCGAGCAGCCCCATCCCCGGCCAGGAGAAGACGCTTTCCGTCACATAGGCCCCCACAATCAGCTCTCCGAACGACAGGCCGAACAGGGTAATCACCGGCAGCAGCACGTTTTTCAGCACGTGGCGGAACAGAATACTGGAACGCGTGGCGCCGTAGGCAAGCTGGGTCTGCACGTAGTCGGCCGAGAGCTGAGAGATGGTGTTGGAGCGGATGTAGCGCACGTAGCTGGAAAGGTTGTAGAACGTGAGGGCAATACACGGCAGCACGCCGTGACGCAGCAGATCCAGCCCGTTATCCTCCATGCCGATGGTGCGCATCCCCATGCTGGGGAACCAGTTAAGCTGCACGGCAAAAATGGTGATGAGCAGGATGCCGAACCAGAATATCGGAACAGAAATGCCGATATAGGCGAATAAATTGAGCAGATGATCCAGCCAGCGGTGCTTAAATGCCCCGGCCAGCAGGCCCAGCGGGATCGCCAGCACGATCGCCATCATCAGCGACGCGCCCATCAGCCCCAGCGTGGCCGGAATGCGTTCGCCGATCATCTCCAGCACCGGGCGGTGATAAATCAGCGAATAGCCGAGATCGCCCTGCAGGACGTTTTTCAGCCACAGGACGTACTGCGTGACCAGCGGCTTATCCAGCCCCAGGCTCTGGCGAATACGTTCGATATCCTCCGGGGCCATACGCGGCGTAATGTACGCCGCCACCGGATCGCCGGGCGCGAGCTTGACCAGCAGAAACGCCACCAGTGAAATAAAAAACAGCATCGGCAGCAGCTGCAGCAGCCGACGCGTGAGGAGTGTGTTCACGACGTGCCCTTACCAAGGCCCCGACCTGACGGCCGGGGCAATCACTTATTTCTGATAGATTTTTGACAGATCCTGGAACAGATAGACCGGTTTCGGCTCCGCTTCCTGGGTGCCGCCGAAGCGCTTGTCCACCGCGACGGTCGCATTGGTGTAGGCGATCGGGTAGTAGGTCATATCGTTCGCCACGGTCTGCTGAATTTGCTTGTAGATATCGGCACGTTTTGCGGCGTCGGTTTCCACTGCGCCTTTATCCCACAGGGCATCAAACTGCGGATTTTTGTAGTGCGCGTAGTTATAGGCTTCGTTGCTCATGAACAGCGATTTGTAACCGTCCGGCTCGGAGCCCATGATGTAGCCGCCCAGGTTCAGCTCCCACGCGGTGTTGTTCATATCGAGGCTGCGCTGAGACATGGCGTTGGAGTCCAGCGGCATCAGCTCCACGTTCACCCCAATGCCCTTCAGCGCCTGCTGAATGTAGAGCGCCATGCTCTCCTGGGTTTTGTTGGTGTTCACATACGCCAGGCGCAGCTTGAGATTGTCCGGCGCGCCGGACGTCTTCAGCAGCTCTTTGGCTTTTTGCAGATCGAACTTGTACTGCTCGACGTCATCCGTCTTGTAAAGCGTATCTGGCGTCAGGAAGGAGGTCGCCGGTTTAGCGTAGTCCAGCGAGGTAAAGGCGGTCTGGGTGAGCTCGTCTTTGTTGATGGCATACGCGATGGCCTGGCGCAGCGCTTTGCTCTTCATCACCGGCACGTTCTGGTTGAACGTCATATAGGCCAGACGGCCTTCCGGATAGACCACGAAGTCAAACTTACCGGTATTTTTCAGGCGGTTCACGTCCTGCGGGTCAACCATCTTGAGGTTGATTTCCCCGTTTTGCAGCGCAAGGTTGGCGGCGTTGCTGTCTTTGGCGAAACGGTAGGTGACCGAATCAAGCTTCGCTTTGCCGTTCCAGTAATCGTCAAAACGGGTCAGGGCGTAATATTGCCCGGCGCGGTACTCTTTGAATTTGAACGGGCCAGAACCCACGGGCGCATCGTTTTTGCTGCTCTTTTCCAGGTCGCCTTCACCGGCGAACACGTGCTGCGGGATCGGGTAGATTTGTACCAGGGTGCCGGTAAAGGCCGCGCTGACCTGCGGTAGGGTGAATTTGACGGTGCGCTCATCCACCTTGCTCACCTGTACCGGCTTGTCGCCGTAGGTGAACATGCTGCGGAAGAAGCTGTGCTGTTTGGCATCCAGCAGCTTATTGAACGTAAAGACCACGTCGTCCGCCGTCAGCGGCTGGCCGTCCTGCCATTTGAGGTTGGGTTTTAACGTCAGGGTATAGCTCAGGTTGTCGGCGGAAGGCGTCAGGCTTTCCGCTAGGCCCCACTCAATGTTGCCGTTATTAAAACTGTACAGCGGGGCATAGAGCGCCTGCATGATCGTTAACGTCGTACGGTCACTGGCATAGAGCGGATTAACGGCTAACGGGTCGCCGGAGGTAATTCCAATAATTAGCGAACCGCCCTCTTTTGGCGCGTCGTTTTTTGCCGCAGCCGCACTGTTTGTCTCTTTATTTTTCGCATCATCACAGCCCGCCAGGCCTAACGCGAGCGAAACGACCACTGCCGATAACAGAAGCTTGCGCATCTCACTAACTCCTTGCCTTATAAAGTGTTTATTACTGCATCTTTTATTTATGTTGAAGCATCATATTCAGCTTTATCGGTTTACGCATTAATTATGAAAATGCGATTTTCGATTAAGCTTATGCCGGATTTGATATATATAAGCGCCGGAAGGAATAGCGGCAGATCGATTACGCTCAGTTCGTTAAACGCTTCACAAATCTCCTGCTACACTGCCTCAACACATCACTCAAAAGGCAGGCCAACATGTCAGACAACACGTATCAGCCACCAAAAGTATGGGAATGGAAAAAGAACGGCGGCGGCGCGTTCGCCAACATCAACCGCCCGATTTCCGGCGCGACCCATGAGAAAGATCTGCCCGTGGGCTCCCACCCGCTGCAGCTTTACTCTCTCGGAACACCGAACGGTCAGAAAGTGACGATCATGCTCGAAGAGCTGCTGGCGCTGGGCGTGACGG
Source organism: Enterobacter cloacae complex sp. S3 (assembly GCF_014930495.1). Taxonomy (NCBI): domain Bacteria; kingdom Pseudomonadati; phylum Pseudomonadota; class Gammaproteobacteria; order Enterobacterales; family Enterobacteriaceae; genus Enterobacter; species Enterobacter cloacae complex sp. S3. The sequence goes on from NZ_JADBRD010000005.1 coordinate 91,904, forward strand.
GCGCGGAGTACGACGCATGGTTGATCCGCATCGGCGAGGGCGATCAGTTCTCCAGCGGGTTTGTTGAGGTGAACCCGAACTCGAAAATACCGGCGCTGCGTGACCACTCCACGAACCCGCCAACGCGCGTCTTTGAATCCGGCAATATCCTGCTCTATCTGGCAGAGAAATTCGGTCACTTCCTGCCGAAAGATCCGGCTGGACGCACCGAGACCCTGAACTGGCTGTTCTGGCTGCAGGGCGCAGCGCCGTTCCTCGGCGGCGGCTTTGGCCACTTCTACAACTACGCGCCGGTAAAAATTGAATACGCGATTGACCGCTTCACCATGGAAGCCAAGCGCCTGTTCGACGTGCTGGATAAACAGCTGGCGCGCGGTCGCTACGTGGCGGGTGAAGAGTACACCATCGCGGATATCGCCATCTGGCCGTGGTTCGGCTGCGTGGCGCTTGGCAGCGTCTATAACGCCGCCGAGTTCCTCGATGCAGAGAAGTACACAAACGTGCAGCGCTGGGCGAAAGACGTGGCGAATCGCCATGCCGTTAAGCGCGGCCGTATCGTTAACCGCACCAGCGGCGAGCTGAACGAGCAGCTCCACGAACGCCACGCGGCGAGCGACTTCGATACCAATACGGAAGATAAGCGTCAGGCGTAATGTTCAGCCGGGCGGGTCCCCGCCCGGCAACTGAGATCCCAGCCCAGGGCATGATTAGCTTAAAGGTTGAGCCGGTATTGCTGGCACTATCTGGACGTTTTTCTCGCGTGAGAAACGACGTCTCAACCGACAGCAGTCACAAAGGATCTGTTATGAAACTTATTAAAACAACGCTGGTTATCAGCGCCCTCATTTTTTCCACCTCGGGAATGGCCATCGACAAAACCGCCGCTGGCGCGGTAGCAGGCGCGGCCATTGGTGCGGCCACAGGCAAAGATCTGAAATCGACCGTTGGCGGCGCCGTCGTGGGCGCAGGCACCGGTGCCATGTTCAAAAACGGCGGCAAAGGTAAAGCCGCGCGTAAGGGCGGCGCGGTAGGGGCTGCCGTGGGCGCAGGTGCCGCAGCGGTTACCGGCAAGAGCGTGCTGAAAGGTGCAGCCGTTGGTGCGGGCACGGGCGCGCTGATTGGTGAAGCGACGCACTGATAAATACAGCCGGGCAGCGCTCTGCAAGCCCGGCCTCGTTGTTATGCAGTCATCCCTCCGCACAAGGTCTCAAATTTTTGCGATCTGCTTTCAGAAATCACATCTTCCCCACTGCCACAACCCTGTGAACAGTTGCCTGTCGTAGCCTGAAGATTACAATGCATTTGCTTATCGTAAACTACAGGCTACAATAATGGCTAAGGTCAAACACTACATCACAGCAGACGGGTACGACCCTTTTGATGCATATCTGAGAAGTGTGAAAGATCCCATAGCTAAAGCCATGATTGCTACACGTGTCGCCAGAATGTCTACGGGTAACTATGGTGATTGCAAGCCATGCAGAGAGAGCGTTTCAGAACTCAGGATTGACCAGGGGCCGGGTTACCGCGTCTATTTCAGCGAAGTCTTCGATCCGGCAGATGGCGCAGTGAGTCTGGTGCTATTGACTGGAACGAAAAAAAAGCAAAATGCAGATATTGACAGGGCCGTTGAGTATCTCAACGACTACAAGCGCAGGATATAAGAGGAAATCGGAATGGCTAAATCAGTACTTCATGATGACGCAATGGTACAGCTCCTGAAAGATTCTCCGGATTTCGCGCCCGTATATCTTCATCAGGCTTTTATTGAAATTGACGAGCCCGGAGGCTATGAGGCGTTCATGCTGGCTTTACGACATGTGATTGAAGCCTCTGGCGGGATGACCGTCATTGCTAAACGTGCAGGCATTTCTCGCGAATCACTCTATAAATCACTTTCACCAAACGGTAACCCTTCATTTAAGCGTATTGCGGAAGTGGCATCCGCAACGGGATATCCGATTTCCAGAATTGCAGCTGCAGGGTTAAACGCACCAGCGTGAGACGCACGTCAAAATACGCCCTAAGTTCTGGCCGGGCGAAGCATCAATGACGATCGTCATGCTGAAACGCCATTGGAAAAGGCGGTAAGAGACATGCCTGCATGCCGCCTCATCTGTTGCATTAATACTTAATGTCCCGCGCTTTTTGTCTTCCGGACTGTTTCATCTGACGCTTGTCCTGACGGCAGTCGTGATTACTCTGGTTATTGTTCGCCACGCAGGTCTGCTTCACCTGCCGCGACGCGTCGCGGGTTTCCTGCCTGACATCACGCGCCACGCGCCGCTCCTGCGCCTGCTGGGTCGCACTGGCAGAAACCGAGAACAGCATCAGAAGAATGCAAGAAAGGACAGGAATGACAGATAACGATCTGTTCATAGCAACACCTCGGAGAAGAGAGCCCAGAACGTCAGGGGGTTAGCAAAAGAATAGCAGTTTCAGAAGGGGCTGAATGGGGAAGACGTTAATAATATAAGGCCGCACAAGGCGGCCTTATAGGTTGCGTTATGCCGTCAGGCGGAACTTCTGCACCGAGCGCTGAAGCTCTTCGGTCTGGCGCTCCAGCGCCGCCGCCGCGGCAGAAACTTCTTCAACCAGCGAGGCGTTTTGCTGGGTCACGCCGTCCATCTGGGTAATGGCAATCCCGACCTGCGAAATACCCTTGCTTTGCTCCTCAGAGGCGGAAGCGATTTGCTTCATGATGGTCGTCACTTCCGTCACGTCGCGCAAAATCGCATCCATGGTGGTGCCGGTGTCGCTGACCAGCTGCGCCCCCTGCTCTACGCGGGAAACGGAATCGGTAATCAGCCCCTCAATCTCTTTAGCCGCGTTGGCGCTGCGGCTTGCCAGGTTACGCACTTCGCCTGCCACTACCGCGAAACCACGCCCCTGTTCACCCGCGCGCGCCGCTTCAACCGCCGCATTGAGTGCCAGAATATTGGTCTGGAAGGCAATGCTGTTGATCACATTGGTGATTTCAGCAATTTTCTTCGAGCTTTCCGAAATACCGCTCATGGTGGTCACCACCTCTTCCACCAGCGAGCCGCCGCGGCTGGCGGTAGTTGAGGCGACATCGGCCAGCTGGCTGGCCTGACGCGCGCTTTCCGCGTTCAGTTTCACCGTGGCGGTTAGCTGTTCCATGCTCGCTGCCGTCTCTTCCAGCGCAGCCGCCTGCTCTTCGGTACGGGAAGAGAGATCGTTGTTACCGCTGGAGATTTCCGTCGCACCGCGCCAGATATTTTCACTGCCGGAGCGAATCGTACTGACCGCTTCGCGCAGGCTGTCCTGCATCGCGCTCAGCAGCGGCACCAGCTGCCCCACGCAGTTGCGGCCGAACGGCTCAATGGGCTGGCTGAGATCGCCCTGGGCAATCTGGCGGAACTGCTGGCGAATGCGAGCCAGCGGTTTGACCAGCATCGCCACCAGGTAACGGTCGGTGAAGAGCAGGATCAGCAGGCCGATAATCGTGGCGACGATAATCACCGTGCGGGTCATGCTTGTCAGGCCGTCCACGACCACGCGGGTGCTGTCGAGCGACTTCGCGGCGGCATTGTTGAACGCCTCAGCGGCCGCACCGAACGCGCGGCTCAGCGGTGGCGTGACGTTGTTGGCCTGCTGGCGATACCCCTCCAGAGCCCCCTGCTTCGCCTGCTGCATTTGCGGCGTTACGCCCTGTTCAAGCAGCGCCTGCCAGGAGCCGATCACCCGTGAAGAGACCTGCTCGTCCATCGGGCCTGAGGAGATCGCTTTCATCTCGGCCAGTTTCTTGCCCATGTTATCCAGCGCCTGTTGGGCGGAGGACAGATCCGGCGTGCCGCCTGCGGCTTTGACTTCCATTGCGCGGCTCAGACGGGTCACAAAGCGGAAATATTGATCGTTACCCTGGCTGAGTACCGTCATCTGTTTAACCAGCTGGCGATCGACTTCATTGCCATCCGATACGCGAGAAAGGGACCAGGTGCTGTACAACCCAACGCCCGCCCACATTAAACAAAAGATCCCGAGAATCGTCAGCATGACGAAACGGATCGTGAAATTACGGAGCATATTCATAAGTCTTCCTTGCCGTGAGGGTGAGTTCGCCCAGAGGCGAGTACTACTCTCGTTATCGGCAGGAAAGAGGGAAATTATAACGTTTTGTGATCATTTTTAATTAGCGTGGCTTCACTGGTCACACAGCTGCCGTTAATCATTAGGCCCGCGCTTAGTGATGCAATTTGTGATGTGATAAGTGCAGAGTGGGAAAGCGCTTTGAATCTGTGGCAGGCGTCGTCGGATAAATAGTGCTGTCTGATGCCCTCACCCCGGCCCTCTCCCACAGGGAGAGGGAGAAAGGCCGCACCGAGCGGTCCCCTCGCCCCTTTGGGGAGAGGGTTAGGGTGAGGGGTAAGGTGTACTTTATTTCTTACTGATCTTATCCAGATACCCCATCACAAACGCAGACAGCACAAACGTCAGGTGGATGATGACGTACCACATCAGTTTGTTATCCGGCACGTTCTTCGCGTCCATAAAAACGCGCAACAGGTGGATAGAGGAGATCGCCACAATCGACGCGGCCACTTTATTCTTCAGCGACGAAGCATCCATTTTGCCCAGCCAGCTGAGCTTCTCTTTACGCTCGTCGATATCGAGCTGGGAGACAAAATTCTCGTAGCCGGAGAACATCACCATCACCAGCAGCCCGCCCACCAGGGTCATGTCCACCAGCGACAGCAGAACCAGAATCAAATCCGCTTCGGCAATAGAAAAAATGTTCGGCAGAACATGCCAGATTTCCTGAAAGAACTTAATCGTCAGTGCGATAAGTGCCAGCGAGAGGCCAAAATAGACGGGGGCCAGTATCCAGCGGGAGGCGTACATGGCATTTTCAAAAAAGCGTTCCATAGAGTCCTGTTTGCAAAAGAAACCAGCGCCCAGTATATCTCAACGGCGCTGGCTGTTTGCAATAACTCAACGGTACGTCACTCAGACGTTGTCTGGGTTAACCTCGGGACGTGCGTACTCCGGCCAGACAAGCGCCACCAGTTCAGGATAGGCTTCCAGACTGAACTCGCGAAAACACTGACGCAAATTTAATACGTCCAGATCGGAATAAGAGACCTTCTCGCCGTTAAGACAGCGCTTTTTAATATTGTCATAATATTTATAGACTGCTGAATTCAGATCGCTACAGCGACGCTGTGCCTCAAACAGTCCAGGCGTGTCATTAATTTCCGACATTTTCATGCGCTTAATTGTCGCGTGTAAAAAGTCAATATATTCGTGGTTCACCCGCCAGTACCAGACAGGCGTAACGGAGTTCATCAATACAGAGAAATGGTCTTCCCCTTCCTCTTTTGTCATCAGTTCAGGTTGCGGGGGTTCACTGGTGTCTTTCGACACTTTCGTTTTATTGAACTCCTGCATCAATAAAAGCACACCAGCGGTCAGTAATAGTAATGTGATGACCGTAAAAAAGATGCTGTTCATGGGTAGGCTCCATTTTTTTTGATTTTAAATTTGCCTCATGATATTGTCAACGAATCTCACGCCTTTACCAACCCCACCCTGTTGAAAATAAAGGAAATTAAAAATGCTGCCCGACTATCTCGTCCCGGCTAAGTACCACATTACGCCTGTGGAACAGCAACCGACGGAAGCAGAAAAAGAGGCCAGTTTCACTCAGGGGAAAAGAAAGCTCTCTGATTTCGAGCCCGATATATTAATTGGTGTTTCCCGAACTGGCAAATCCCGAAATATGTTGCTGGAAGAGCACGATCGCCATATTAAAGACCGCTTATTTCGCGCCATAAAAATTGAAGCCTTTGTCCACCTGCTGAATGACCTGCAGGCCGAGGGTGAAATAGATGCCCAGAAACTAAGTCAAATAATGGCTGAAAAAACCGAAGAAATTAATGAAGCGGGCAATGAAATTTGGCTTAATTTAATTACGCGCGAAAAAAACAACCCAATCTTTTATAGCCTGGGGGAAGATTAACGTGAAAGAAGTTAAAAACAACGACGTTTATTTGACTTTAGATGATAAAAAAAGTGATGAATTTATCTTAAAGCAAAATCTCGACGCGCTAAGAAACACAAAAAATGACGAGATGACGCGTATTACGCAAGACCTGGTATCGATCCCGGCGACGCTGGTTCGTCTGAAATGGCAGAATCGCCGTGAAATTTATCCGCTACAGGTCAAAGAAGAGATTTACGGTGCCGTGATGAACGCCATCATAGAGCAGCGTCCCGAGCTGAAAGAGAAGCTTCTGGGACGTCTTGAGGCCAATTATCAGTATCTGCTTGCCAGAGAAATCGCCACCCTGCGTCTGACGCGCAAGCTGTCCGACGGTGAGTACCGTACCTCAAACGTCACCTGCGTGGCGCTTGATGAGGACGCGCTGGCAACCCCTTCTACCGCACCGACGGATAATAAAAACGCATAAACCGACAGGCATAAAAAAAGCCGGCTTTCGCCAGCTTCTTTATCACTTCGAGGCCGCTTTCTCTTCGCCGACCAGTCCAATCTTCAGGTAACCCGCCTGATGCAGCGTGTCCATTACCTTCATCATGGTTTCATAATCAACGGTTTTATCCGCGCGGAAGAAGACCGTGGTGTCTTTCTTACCGCCCGTAAGCTGCTCCAGCGCCGGGATGACCGAGTCGGCCGTCACCGGGTCGTTCCCGAGGAACATGGATTTATCCGCTTTCACCGACAGGTAGATAGGCTTCTCCGGGCGCGGCTGGGGCTGGCTGGAAGAGGCGGGCAGATTCACCTTCACATCCACCGTCGCCAGCGGCGCGGCCACCATGAAGATAATCAGCAGAACCAGCATGACGTCGATAAACGGCGTCACGTTGATTTCATGCATTTCGCCGTTATCGTCCAGATTTTCGTTTAGACGCATCGCCATACTCTTAACCTGCGCGCAGTTTAGACGCCGCGTGCACCGGCTTAACCGAGCTGGCGTTCAGGTCGAGATCGCGGCTTTGCAGCAGCAGAACCTGCGCGGCAACATCACCCAGCGTGGCTTTGTAGCTGCCAATCATGCGTGCGAAGATGTTGTAGATAACCACCGCCGGGATAGCGGCGACCAGACCGATTGCCGTCGCCAGCAGCGCTTCTGCGATACCCGGCGCCACGACCGCCAGGTTGGTGGTTTGGGTCTGCGCGATACCGATAAAGCTGTTCATGATGCCCCAGACCGTTCCGAAAAGACCGATGAACGGTGAGATCGCGCCGATGGTCGCCAGATAGCCATTGCCGCGTCCCATGTGTCGGCCAACGGCCGCAACGCGACGCTCCAGGCGGAAACCGGTACGTTCTTTGATCCCTTCGTTATCTTCACTGCCAGCGGAGAGTTCCAGCTCGTTCTGCGCTTCGTTCACTAACAGGGTGGTCAGGCTTTTCGCGTGGAAGGATGAGGTCATATCTGAAGCCTGATCCAGAGAGCGGGCTTCAGCCAGCTGCTGCTGTTCCCGCTTAAGGCGACGCTTCTGCGAAAGCAGCTCGGCGCTTTTGCTGAAGAAGATAGCCCAGGTGACAACGGACGCCAGAATCAGGCCGATCATCACAATCTTAACCACGATGTCAGCATGCTGATACATGCCCCAAACGGAGAGATCCGTCTGCATCAAATTATTACCCACTCTGTATCTCCAGGACGCAAATCACAAAATCTGAACGTAATAATATCAAAACGTCGTCGAATTGATAGTAGTTCTCATTAGTATTTGCATGGTGCCGTAATTTTCGTTCACTTTCCTTGCGCTTACGCAGTAAAAATTTCTTATGCAAATTTTTGCTAATATTTTCTGCTTATTCGATAAGCCCCGGGGTGCAGTTTTTTCCAATCGTGGTAGTCTGGACGTCCAGACGTATAAAAACAGGGTTAGCGAACATGACAAAGAAGCATCTTGATACCACGCTGGTACAGGCAGGACGCAGCAAAAAATATACGCAGGGATCGGTCAACAGCGTGATTCAACGAGCCTCCTCGCTGGTGTTTGATACCGTAGAGGAGAAAAAAATCGCCACGCGTAACCGCGCGAAAGGCGGGCTGTTTTATGGCCGTCGCGGCACGCTGACCCATTTCTCTCTTCAGGAAGCGATGTGCGAGCTGGAAGGCGGCGCGGGCTGCGCGCTGTTCCCGTGCGGGGCGGCGGCGGTCGCCAACACCATTCTGGCGTTTGTGGAACAGGGCGACCATATCCTGATGACCAACACCGCCTACGAGCCCAGCCAGGACTTCTGCACCAAAATCCTCAGCAAGCTCGGCGTAACGACCGGCTGGTTCGACCCGCTGATCGGTGAAGGCATTGCCGAACTTATTCAGCCAAACACGCGCATTGTGTTCCTGGAATCTCCGGGATCGCTCACCATGGAAGTTCACGACGTACCGGCTATCGTGAAGGCCGTGCGCAGCAAAGCGCCAGAGGCGATCGTGATGATCGACAACACCTGGGCGGCGGGCGTGCTGTTTAAAGCCCTGGAGTTCGACATTGATATCTCGATTCAGGCGGCGACGAAATACCTGATAGGCCACTCTGACGGCATGATTGGCACCGCGGTTTCCAACGCGCGCTGCTGGGATCAGCTGCGTGAAAATGCCTACCTGATGGGCCAGATGGTGGATGCAGACACGGCCTACATGACCAGCCGCGGACTCCGCACGCTGGGCGTTCGCCTGCGTCAGCACCATGAAAGCAGCCTGAAGGTGGCCGAATGGCTGGCGCAGCATCCGCTGGTTGAGCGCGTGAATCATCCCGCGTTACCGGGCAGTAAAGGCCACGAATTCTGGCAGCGTGATTTTACGGGCAGCAGCGGTTTGTTCTCGTTCATACTGAAAAAGCGGCTGAATCACGACGAGCTGGCGAGCTATCTGGATAATTTTACCCTCTTCAGCATGGCCTACTCCTGGGGCGGTTTTGAATCCCTGATCCTGCCTAACCAGCCGGAACAGGTTGCGGCTCTGCGTCCCGGCGGTGAAGTGGACTTCAGCGGTACCCTGATTCGACTGCATATCGGTTTAGAAAACGTTGACGATCTGATTGCCGATTTAGCAGCAGGGTTCGAGCGTATCGTGTAGAGTGCTGGCTGAAAATGTACTCCCTGGACGCTTTTGTGGACACCGCAAGCAGAAAAGTCTGCTTGAGTTGCGCCCGGGATCAAACCCGACGGGCGAATAAGGGAGTACAATAGCGCTATATCTGCTGTTCCACAGGAAAGTCCATGGCTGTTATTCAAGATATTATCGCGGCGCTCTGGCAACACGACTTTGCCGCGCTGGCGGATCCTCACGTCGTCGGTATCGTTTACCTCGTGATGTTCGCAACTCTGTTTCTGGAAAATGGATTACTGCCAGCCTCTTTTTTACCCGGTGACAGCCTGCTTTTACTTGCCGGGGCGTTAATCGGGAAAGGCGTCATGGACTTCACGCCAACGATGGTTATTCTCACTTCCGCAGCAAGCCTGGGCTGCTGGCTGAGCTATCTGCAGGGCCGCTGGCTCGGGAATACCCGCGTCGTGAAAGGCTGGCTGGCGCAGTTACCGCATAAATATCATCAGCGTGCGACCTGCATGTTCGATCGCCACGGCCTGCTGGCACTGCTGGCGGGGCGTTTCCTCGCGTTTGTTCGCACGCTTCTGCCTACGATGGCGGGCATTTCCGGTCTGTCAAACCGCCGCTTTCAGTTCTTCAACTGGCTCAGCGCCCTGCTGTGGGTGGGTGTGGTCACCACGCTCGGCTACGCGCTGAATATGATCCCCTTTGTGAAACACCATGAAGATCAGGTGATGACCTTCCTGATGGTGCTGCCGATGTTCCTGCTGGTGGCAGGACTGGTGGGAACCATCGCGGTAGTGATAAAGAAAAAGTACTGCAGCGCCTGATACCCTCACCCTGACCCTCTCCCCATAGGGGAGAGGGGAAAAGCTTAAGCTCCCTGCATCGTTCTTATACGTGATGCATCTTCTCCCGGCGTGACGCCGAAATATCGCTTAAACTCCCGACTGAACTGCGACGCACTTTCGTAACCCACCCGCATCGCCGCCGCGCTGGCCTTCATGCCGTCGTGGATCATCAGCATCCGCGCCTTATGCAGCCGGTAGGTTTTAAGGTACTGCAGCGGCGAGGTGCTGGTTACCGACTTGAAGTTATGGTGAAACGCCGAGACGCTCATGTTCGCTTCCGCCGCCAGCTGGTCGACGCTGAGGTTTTCCGTGTACTGGCTTTCGATACGCTTGAGCACGCGGCTTATCAGGCTGAAGTGGGTCTGTCGGCTCACCAGAGCCAGTAACGCCCCGCCGCCCGGGCCCAGCAGCACGTGGTAGAGAATTTCGCGGACGATCTGTTTGCCCAGAATACGCGCGTCCAGCGGCCTTTCCATCACGTCCAGCAGACGTTCAATGGCGCAGAGGATCTCTTCCGACAGCGTCGCCGAGTTAATCCCGCTCGACGCCATAGACGGCTGGAAGAATTCGTCTTCGCCAATATCCATCAGCAGCTCCTGCAGCTGAAGAATATCGACGTTGACGCGAATACCGGCCAGCGGAACGGCCTCTGTCGCGAAGGTTTCACATTCGAAGGGTAAAGGTACCGTCAGGAGCAGATATTCATTGGTGTCGTAGCGGAACACGCGCTCGTTGATATAGCCAATTTTATGGCCCGAGAAGAGAAAAACGATGCCCGGCTGGTACATGACCGGCGTGCGCGTCCCGGGCTGCGTGCCGTAGAGCAGGCGAATGTCAGGAAGCAGATCGCTGACGCCATTTTCTTTATCTATCAGTCTTTTAATCTGCGCAGTGAGCTGATGGCAGATCGCTTCACGGTTCATATTACGTTACTCCGGGTACGGTTTCCGACGTTGACAGTGTGCGTGCTTTTCCGCGCTTTCTCCAGCGCTCTGTAGAAATGGGCAAGACATCGGCAGGAATGTGCATTGAGAGGATAGCCCCGGACGGCCACAATGTGCAGCATCAGGTCGCCCTCTGCGCCACCACGGTTTTTCACCCACTAAAGGGAACGAGCAATGAACAACTTTAATCTTCACACCCCAACCCGCATTCTGTTTGGTAAAGATGCTATCGCCGATCTGCGCGCGCAGATCCCCGCTGACGCCCGCGTACTGATCACCTACGGTGGCGGCAGCGTGAAAAAAACCGGCGTGCTGGATCAGGTTTACAGCGCCCTGGACGGTTTGGACGTGCGTGAGTTCGGCGGCATCGAGCCAAATCCGTCTTACGAAACGCTAATGAACGCGGTGAAAATTGCCCGCGAAGAAAATATCACCTTCCTGCTGGCCGTCGGCGGCGGCTCCGTGCTGGACGGCACCAAGTTCATCGCGGCGGCAGCGCACTACGCTGACGGCATCGATCCGTGGCACATTCTGGAAACCCGCGGCAGCGACATTAAAAGCGCAATCCCGATGGGCTCCGTGCTGACCCTGCCGGCCACCGGTTCTGAATCCAACAAGGGCGCGGTGATCTCCCGTAAAACGACCGGCGACAAACAGGCCTTTATGAACGAACACGTTCAGCCTGTGTTCGCGATCCTGGATCCGGTTTACACCTACACCCTGCCTGCGCGTCAGGTGGCGAACGGCGTGGTCGATGCCTTTGTTCATACCGTTGAGCAGTACGTCACGTATCCGGTAGATGCCAAAATTCAGGATCGATTCGCGGAAGGCATTCTGCTGACGCTCGTCGAAGAAGGTCCGAAAGCGCTGAAAGAGCCGGAAAACTACGACGTTCGTGCCAACGTCATGTGGGCGGCAACGCAGGCGCTGAACGGCCTGATCGGCGCTGGCGTGCCGCAGGACTGGGCAACCCATATGCTGGGCCACGAGCTGACGGCGATGCACGGTCTGGATCACGCTCAGACGCTGGCCGTTGTGCTGCCTGCCCTGTGGAACGAAAAACGGGATACCAAGCGTGCCAAACTGCTGCAGTATGCCGAGCGCGTGTGGAACATCACCGAGGGTTCTGACGATGCGCGTATTGATGCCGCCATCGAAGCGACCCGCAGCTTCTTTGAAGGTCTGGGCGTGCCAACGCGTCTGTCCGGCTACGGCCTGGACGGCAGCTCCATCCCTGCCCTGCTGGCGAAACTCGAAGAGCACGGCATGACCCACCTGGGCGAGCACGGCGATATTACGCTCGACGTGAGCCGTCGCATCTACGAAGCGGCACGCTAAGCGTTTTTGCCCTCCCGACTTTCGTTTTTTGACATTTCGTCCAGACTTAATGCACAACCCATCGCCGGAGGAACCCTCCGGCGATGCGCACCTGAAGGAGGAAAAATGGCAAACCAAACCGTAATCAAGCTGCAGGACGGCAACGTGATGCCCCAGCTGGGGCTAGGTGTATGGAAAGCCGGTAACGACGAGGTCGTCTCCGCCATTCATAAAGCCCTGGAAGTCGGCTATCGGTCCATTGATACCGCCGCCGCATATAAAAACGAGGACGGCGTGGGTAAGGCACTGGCCAGCGCTGGCGTCCCCCGCGATGAGTTATTCATCACCACGAAACTGTGGAACGACGATCAAAAACGTCCCCGCGAAGCGCTGGAGGAGAGCCTGGAGAAACTCCAGCTCGATTTCGTCGATCTCTGGCTGATGCACTGGCCGGTTCCGGCTATCGATCACTACGTTGATGCCTGGAAAGGGATGATTGAACTGCAGAAAGAGGGGCTGGTGAAAAGCATCGGCGTCTGTAATTTCCAGGTTCATCACCTGCAGCGGCTGATTGACGAAACGGGCGTTGCGCCAGTGATTAACCAGATCGAGCTGCACCCGCTGATGCAGCAGCGCCAGCTACACGCCTGGAACGCTACGCATAAAATCCAGACCGAGTCCTGGAGCCCGCTGGCGCAGGGCGGCGAAGGGGTGTTTGATCAAAAGATTATCCGTGAGCTGGCGGATAAATACGGTAAAACCCCGGCGCAAATCGTCATTCGCTGGCATCTGGACAACGGCCTGGTGGTCATCCCGAAATCGGTCACGCCATCGCGCATCGCCGAGAACTTCGACGTCTGGGATTTCCGTCTGGACAAAGACGAGCTGGGTGAGATTGCGAAGCTGGATAAGGGTAAACGTTTAGGCCCGGACCCGGACCAGTTTGGCGGGTAATCGCGTAAAAAAGCCGGGTGGCGGCTTCGCCTTACCCGGCCTACGTGTCGACATAAAAACCCCGGCTCGCCGGGGTTTTTTATTTACGCTTTGCGCTTCACGGGCTTCTTCACACTCGAATTACCGTTCGAACGCTGATGCACAATCGGCGTGTGCTTGGTCAGCGCCGGGCGCGTATTGCGGTTCTGGCGACGCGCTTCGCGCATCTCATCCAGCGTCGGGGCCGGTACCAGGCAGTCGCGGCGCGAGCCGATCAGGTGTTTTTTACCCATATCTTCCAGCGCCTGACGGATCAGCGGCCAGTTTTTCGGATCGTGGTAGCGCAGCAGCGCTTTATGCAGACGGCGCTGTTTATCCCCTTTCGGCACCACCACCTCTTCACTCTTATAACCAATCTTACTCAGCGGGTTCTTGCCGGTGTAATACATGGTCGTCGAGTTAGCGAGCGGTGACGGATAGAAGTTCTGCACCTGATCCAGGCGGAAGCGACGCTGCTTCAGCCACAGCGCCAGGTTCACCATGTCCTCATCGCGCGTGCCCGGGTGGGCAGAGATGAAGTATGGGATCAGATACTGCTCTTTACCCGCCTGCTTTGAATAGGTATCGAACAGCTCTTTAAATCGATCGTAGCTGCCCATGCCCGGCTTCATCATTTTCGACAGCGGGCCTTCCTCGGTGTGCTCCGGCGCAATCTTCAGATAGCCGCCGACGTGGTGCGTCGCCAGCTCTTTGATGTAGCGCGGATCTTCCACGGCGATGTCGTAACGTACCCCGGACGCGATCAGGATCTTCTTGATGCCCTTCAGGTCCCGCGCGCGGCGGTAGAGGTTGATCGTCGGCTCATGGTTAGTGTCCATATGCTCGCAAATGCTCGGATAGACGCAGGAGAGCCGACGGCAGGTTTGCTCCGCGCGCGGCGACTTGCAGCGCAGCATGTACATGTTCGCGGTTGGGCCGCCAAGGTCGGAAATCACGCCGGTAAAGCCCGGAACCGAGTCGCGAATCGCTTCGATCTCATTGATGATCGAATCTTCAGAGCGGCTCTGGATAATGCGCCCTTCGTGCTCGGTAATAGAGCAGAGCGAGCACCCTATAATTCTGATCATTTAGAAATTTTTTTGCGTTTAAAATCAATGAATTGAAAGATTTCATTTTTCTAAGTCTGATAAAACAGATGAAAACCCAACTGACTATACTCATAAAACTCAATCTTTGCGCTGCTGTACGATACCAGTAATTACAGGTGCCGAGTTTAACATCATGAAAAGTAGCCCAATAATGAATGACGCAACGCCAGCTGCGGTGCCTAACTTCTGACTGAACACCATTGAAACAAAGTACATATTTGGGATAAAAACGGACATAGCAATCACGAAAAGTAACTTATTCAGATAATTATTTATTCGGGTCTTAACCTCAACTCTATCATAAAAAGCCATCGAAACGTAAGCAGTTATCAGTGAATAAAAAGACCATGTCATATAGTTAACCGATTCATTAAATGCCTCTCGCAAAAGCAAAGCACTTTCTGTCATTCCCTACCTCATTAAATCAATAGAAAATAAATCTGAATAATTTATTTTTAAAAGAAAAGAACACAACATAACTTCAGTAGTTATGATTAATCCCTGAATGATTATTTCTTAGCAAGATATAACATGCTTAATGTATATCAGGCAATAAAAAAACTCCCAAAGACCACCGCTGTGGTCTTCAGGTATAGGATTTAAAGAACGAACTCAGTCCGGAAACGTATCACTATCTTCTGTAACGTCCGCTTTCTCTGGTAACATTCTGTTTTTAATATACTGTGAATTCCTGCAGATGAGAGGAAAAATCTCCGAGTTATTCATTATACAACTCGTTGCCGTACGGGCGTCCTCCGGAGACCATGATGAAAATGAAAACGTCTGACGGTCAAGCCATTGAGACAATAATACATTATCAACAGAAGCGCTAAACAGCGCCGCAATAGCCCTGCGTTCAACGGCCTTCTCAGGTTCAATAAACGACAACTCATTATGAAAACGGGTAATAATCGCAATACGGCTGTCAATACGAATATGTCTTTCAAGTAAGACATCGTGCAACTCATCAAGTACAGTCTCTCTCTGGGTATCGTCGAGGCAAGACCACAGAAAATGAATGTTCTCGGCATTTGTGACAACGTCTGGCTCTGCATCACGGAACCATGATGCAAAGATACCCACACTACCTTCCATCCGGATATGCTGCCCCTGAAGTTGCATTTGTTCAAGGATAAAGCGCATGTTCACAGGAAGAACCGTAAAACACTCAATAAGCCTTTCAGAAGAACTAAATACTCCACATGCCAGGGCGTTCAGCTTTTTCTTCAAAATATCAAACTGCTCACCTGACTGATATACGTCATGGAGAAATACTGGACCCATAGCATTCACATCAGACTCAATTATTTTCTCTGACAGTGCTTTTTGACGCTCTCGCACAAATATTAAAAGAGAGGTTGCATTTGTAGCTTCTTTGATGACGTCATACTGACCTTTAACAAAGCTCAGGACAGGTATATTCACCAGAAGACCTAAATCAACAATCCTGCCAACAGCATTTTTGATGTACGGCAGAACATTTTTATCCTTAAGTGCTATAAAGATACTCTCGGCAGTACGTAGATAACGAAGATATGCAGCCAAAGCCAGGTCAAACCGTTCCTCACCAATATGTTCACTGTACGACTCGATACCGGCATAGTTACCATGGAGCACCATGTGAGCAACAGCCTGTGCAGCAAATTCCGCAGGGAAGAGATTCCTCGTCGCCGTATTATTAAGATAATATTGATTTAAAACATTATTATTCCAGTCCGGGCTCAGAACAATTTTTCTGAAATGGATAACGTCCTCAACAACCTGACGATTTTTAAGCGTCATTATTGCAGAGCTAACCTGAGCCCCACCTGTACCATCATTCTTTCCAATTACGTTCTGTACCGCCTTCGATGCAATATTGATATGCCGGATAATTCCCGGATTAAAAAGGTCTATCTGAGGTTGCTCAGCTCCATAGCGTAACATCTCCTCCCGACCGTGATTTCCGATATCTAGTGTGCCAATTTTCAGGTTTGACAAGGTCTCTTCATTATTGACAAGGTATTCCACATAAAATACGCCATCTACAAAATTCTCCATTTTATTCAGTAGTGATTCACCGGCCAGAACAGAGTATGAATCAGCTTCCTGCAGCAACGTCTTCGTGGATTCAGCCTCCAATTTTTCTGAATCCTGAATTTCATCAAGTTTACTCACAATAAACGATATTTGCCTTTCGACGAAAGGCTCTAGGCTTATCCGCCCGTCAGCCATCAGTTTCTGCAGACTCAATACGAAACCTTCATCATTCTTTTCTCTGAGTGAAACAGCATAACTCTGATTCAGCATTTGCACTGCGACTTTGAGTTGCGGTTCGGCGAGAGCCTGACACTTCTCATCCATCCGGCTATAAGAAACCAGCCAGTCTCGCATCTGAATATGTGGTGCCACTCGCTGCCATGCTTCAGCGAAACCCCACAAGGCCGTCAGTTCTTCAAGCCGTGGGATATTTATAGCACCAATCGCGTCTTTAAGAGGCGTATCAAGCAACTCGCTCCTGGCAAGCTCCACCGTGGACTGATAGTGGATGCTCATCAGAAATTCGCTCCATCTTTCTGTATCGTTATTAAAAATTCGGGATATTTGTTGATAAGTTAGCGAGAGCATCTCGTCAAAATCATCCGGAGCAATACCGGGTTCGGTCTGACTAGCTTTGGGATCGCGAAGTAATACTTTAATATCTCGCTCCCCGTATCTGACCACCAGTAAGTAGAGAGCAATAAGAATATGGCGATGATCTTCTGTTGCAGGAACGGTAAGGTTCAGAATATGAATATCATTAACAAACTTCTTCATTAATCGCGGTGTGATACGAGGATACTCAGAGGGTTTCCAGCGCTCAAGCAACACCGTTGCTTCCCGGCACGCTATCCCTGCATCCTCATTTACTGTTTCTTTCCAGTACTGCCTTAACGCTTCCTGCCATCCTGCCGAAATAAGAGGAGGAACCTGAAAACTTACAGGAATCCGCTTTGCAATAAACTCACGCCCGCTGAAACCCGCCACAGAAAGTGAGGCTGAAACCTGTCTTGCCGAATAGGGCACCACTATCCTGAAGTGTTCATGAGTGGCTCCGGCAATAAGCTCCATATCACTCCAGAGCTCTTTCACTTTGTCTGCACTGATTCGGTCCAGATTATCAATGATAAGGATGAAGCGATCTCCATGGGAAATGACCTCTTTGGAGGTAAATCCCTGCAGAGCTTCAGCCAGCTCAATAGCTCCGACCTCCTTATTAACTAGCCAAGTCTCTTCAATCCTGTCAGTACTGTTGCGTTTGAACAAATCACCAATACTCGAATACCCTTTCTTTCTGTACCATTCCATGTTCTGCAGGCATGCCAGTCCTGCGACCATAATGGCAGGAGAAAGAAACGCGGCCACCTCAACATAAAAAAGCCACCCTAATAATGACTCCTTGTTAGTAAAATATTGATTAAGGTCTGTTAGCACATAACGAAGCATCTGCACGGAAAGCAATGACAGTAAAATAAAAACGACGGTCAACCAGCTTAGCCTGCTGCTGACCCTCTTGTCGTATTCAACGATGTTACCCAGAGCCAGATTTTTATACTTATCCAACACATCCCGGGAGCCCGGACATTGTAGGCTGACCCCGTGGTGGATGACATCGATAAGCGCTTTTTTAGTTGAGCCATGATGGTAACGTTCTGCATCAAAGTTAATGAACGTAAAATCATCTTTAAGCTTTTTCTGCAGGAACTTCAATATTGTTGACTTACCTGAACCCAGCTCACCTTCCAGACCAATAATATTGACATCAGGTGTCCTGATGATCTGAGCCACATTCTCTGCAACTTTTTCATGACTGCTGCCTCTAAACATATCCTGGTCAGCGGGTGATTCCGTCTGCAATCGTAGAGTCATTCAGCAATTTCCTTCGTTATAACGTAAGATTCTTTCACTATTAGACACAGTACAGAGCCCACAGCAACCAAATGACTGCAGCCGGGGCAGTTTAGTTTTAAGCATGCATAAGCCGATTTCGATGGAATCCCTTTCACACAATAATATTGAATTGAAGCAATGAAAACATTAATGTGTTTGTTGTGACTAGCTGCAGGGGCCTGGAAGAAATTCCAAAGCCTGACAAACCGGAACAGGGCTTGCTCTGCTCCGGTTTTATCCAGTTCATCTTGAAGCCCTTGTTTTTGTTACATATCCCTGCTCACTCTTTCAGCCATTGTTAAGCTTCTTGTGTGTAATCTGCGAATAATACGGATGCAAAATTGATGCAATGGATTATACATACCTACAGCGCACGTTACGCTGAGCTGAATCGAATTTCAGAGAACGTTCTTCGCTATTACCCTGCCCAGCCAGTTGAACACATTTTATCATCCGGCCCCGAGAGTGACATGTTCTCTGCCTGGTACAGCCTTCATCAGAGTCAAACTAGACGTTATTTACAGGCAAAAGAAGACAGCTACAGAGCTTAAGTCTGACATTATTCGTGGCTGTGTCTGCCTTCGGAGTTTTCAGCTTATCCCGATAACAGCGGTTTTGAAAAATTGACGTTTTTTACACCGGTACATTGCCCGAACGCAATCTCCCCCGTAGCGAAATACCGCCCCGCAGAAAATCGTCCATGCTCGGCATGCCCCTGGAACATCAGCATCTTTTCAATAAAGGTTTTACAGCCTATAGTCTGTATAACACAAAATACACCTTACCTGCTGTATTACAGGGCGGTACTCCCTACTCAGTCTGCGAGGCAGGTCACTTATGAATAATCAGTTCCCGATAAAAACGCTGAACCAGCTCAGACCTGTGCTAATCGGGTTTCGCAAAATCAAGGGCTTCACGCAAAAAGATGTGTCTGAGAGGCTTGGCGTAACGCAGCAAACCTATGCCCGCCTGGAAGCAAACCCTGCTAGCGCCAGTATTGATCGTCTGTACAAGGTATTCAGTATTCTGGGCGTAGAAATAACGCTGTCATCTATTTCCCCTTCACCCTTCATTTCCCACACAGAGATGAGGGGGGCATTTGACAGCACTCCCGCCAGACGGGAGAAATGGTGACTATTAGAAGTTTGCTAGTTTTGTCGAATGACGCCAACTACATGTCCGCATCCATCGAGTAGTGGCTTCAAGCCACGATTGTCACTGCCTCCGCTGCCTTTTTCCAGTAACTCTCTCCTTTTAATTCTAATATTTAGGGGTGTCAACGCAAAGCAGAAACGGCACCTTCTTTGCGAGACAGAAATGACCTGTGATTGCCTGGCCGATTTATGGCAGCTAAGTGCGAGAAGCGGATATAGCGAATTCGCCATTGTACGGGATTAGCAGGTTTACTGAAGCAACCTGCGATGGCGTTATGGCAATAGTCAGTCCCCTGTCCAGTCGGCATAGGTGGCCACCTCGTCACCGCCGGGGATAAACTGATTGAAGCCTCCGCGCAAAATCACTTATTCTTTTCCGTTAATAAAATGCAGGAGCAAAGTCATGACTGGCGAAATTCGTGGGCGAGGCAGGCCACGAAAAACAGAGAGTACCTATACAGGGTAAGGGTGCCAACTTACTGATTTAGTGTATGATGGTGTTTTTGAGGTGCTCCAGTGGCTTCTGTTTCTATCAGCTGTCCCTCCTGTTCAGCTACTGAAGGCGTGGAGCGTAACGGGAAAAGTACTGCCGGACATCAGCG
>NZ_JADBRD010000050.1:0-1033 GCF_014930495.1 Enterobacter cloacae complex sp. S3
CTATGCACCAGTGTAATATTCAGCGGCTGCGTTTCTGGTGTTTTTTCGTTATGTCTGTCGCCACTTTCTCGCGTCTGGCACCGGAAACGCAGCCAACCCCGTTTCAGCGGTGCGGCCAACGGATGTTATGGTAAATTAGGCGCATGATAACTCATTCCGTATATATTATTTTCTTTAGTAACGTATGGACAGGATATTGGTAAATGGATTCAGTAAAAAAAACGGGATTGATGAAGCTGAAATGCAGGTAATGCTGCCAACTTACTGATTTAGTGTATGATGGTGATTTTAAGGTGCTTGCGTGGCTTCCATTTCCATCAGATGTCCTTCCTGCTCCACTACTGAAGGCGTGGTGCGTAACGGCAAAAGCACTGCCGGACATCAGCGCTATCTCTGCTCTCACTGCCGTAAAACATGGCAACTACAGTTCACTTACACCGCCTCTCAGCCCGGTACGCACCAGAAAATCATTGATATGGCCATGAATGGCGTCGGATGTCGCGCCAGTGCACGCATTATGGGCGTTGGCCTCAACACGGTTTTACGTCACTTAAAAAACTCAGGCCGCAGTCGGTAACCTCGCGCATACAACCGGGCAGTGATGTGATTGTCTGCGCTGAAATGGACGAACAGTGGGGCTACGTCGGGGCTAAATCACGTCAGCGCTGGCTGTTTTACGCGTATGACAGGATAGGGGTCCGCTTGGAAAACGGAAATTTTCCTACGTTAAGCGTTTTGAGCTTAACGAGTGATTTCGTTCCATTGAGCGCGAACCCCTGACCGTAAGGGATGTACGGAACGATCTGACTGTCCGTTAACAGTTTTGCTTACTTTCGTACATGTTATTGGCATGGTGTACGCAATCGTTCGGTTTCGGACACAGAAACGCTGTAGCCCCGCGAACCGAGTGATATCCAATAGCCGATTGGTTAAAAAGTAGTCTTAGCGTAGGTTATTTTCCCTTTTCCAAGCGGACCCCTATCTGGCCCCATGGGTAATACGCCACTTGAATTAACGCATCCTGTAAGGGAAA
>NZ_JADBRD010000051.1:0-682 GCF_014930495.1 Enterobacter cloacae complex sp. S3
CGACAGCGACTTCCGTCCCAGCCGTGCCAGGTGCTGCCTCAGATTCAGGTTATGCCGCTCAATTCGCTGCGTATATCGCTTGCTGATTACGTGCAGCTTTCCCTTCAGGCGGGATTCATACAGCGGCCAGCCATCCGTCATCCATATCACCACGTCAAAGGGTGACAGCAGGCTCATAAGACGCCCCAGCGTCGCCATAGTGCGTTCACCGAATACGTGCGCAAACCGTCTTCCGGAGCCTGTCATACGCGTAAAACAGCCAGCGCTGGCGCGATTTAGCCCCGACGTATCCCCACTGTTCGTCCATTTCCGCGCAGACGATGACGTCACTGCCCGGCTGTATGCGCGAGGTTACCGACTGCGGCCTGAGTTTTTTAAGTGACGTAAAATCGTGTTGAGGCCAACGCCCATAATGCGGGCGGTTGCCCGGCATCCAACGCCATTCATGGCCATATCAATGATTTTCTGGTGCGTACCGGGTTGAGAAGCGGTGTAAGTGAACTGCAGTTGCCATGTTTTACGGCAGTGAGAGCAGAGATAGCGCTGATGTCCGGCGGTGCTTTTGCCGTTACGCACCACCCCGTCAGTAGCTGAACAGGAGGGACAGCTGATAGAAACAGAAGCCACTGGAGCACCTCAAAAACACCATCATACACTAAATCAGTAAGTTGGCAGCATCACC
>NZ_JADBRD010000052.1:0-66407 GCF_014930495.1 Enterobacter cloacae complex sp. S3
CCCCTACGCCCCACCCCCCGTTTGTGTGATCTCCGTTGCATAAATTTAAGTTATGAGTGCTGGCGCACATAAAAACCCACCGAATTTTGCAGGCGGCTTCACGAATTTTGCCTCAGCCCGCCCACGGCGGTCGCAGAGCCTGCTCCCTCATCCTCCCGCCTCCTCCCCCATAAAAAAGGCGGGGGGTGGAGGATTCGGGAAAGTAATGGATACCCCATAGTGAACTTATCTTGAATGTTTCTGTCGGTGACAGGTTGTAACGAAGGGAGAAGGGCATGGCGAGCGTACAGCTGCGTAATGTAACGAAAGCCTGGGGTGACGTTGTGGTGTCGAAAGACATCAATCTGGACATCAACGAAGGCGAATTCGTGGTGTTTGTTGGCCCATCAGGCTGTGGTAAATCTACTCTGCTGCGTATGATTGCCGGTCTTGAAACGATTACCAGCGGCGACCTGCTGATTGGTGATACCCGAATGAACGACATCCCGCCTGCCGAACGTGGCGTCGGTATGGTGTTCCAGTCTTATGCACTCTATCCACACCTTTCCGTTGCCGAAAATATGTCCTTCGGCCTGAAGCTGGCCGGCGCGAAGAAAGAGGTCATTAACCAGCGCGTGACGCAGGTGGCGGAAGTGTTACAGCTGGCCCACCTGCTGGAGCGTAAACCAAAAGCGCTTTCCGGTGGTCAGCGTCAGCGTGTGGCGATTGGCCGTACGCTGGTGGCCGAACCGCGCGTGTTCCTGCTCGATGAACCTCTTTCTAACCTGGATGCCGCCCTGCGCGTCCAGATGCGTATTGAAATCTCCCGTCTGCACAAGCGTCTTGGCCGCACGATGATTTACGTCACCCACGATCAGGTGGAAGCGATGACCCTCGCCGACAAAATCGTGGTGCTGGATGCCGGCCGCGTGGCGCAGGTGGGTAAACCGCTGGAGCTGTATCACTACCCGGCAGACCGCTTTGTTGCGGGCTTTATTGGCTCGCCAAAGATGAACTTCCTGCCCGTCAAAGTGACCGCGACAGCCATTGAACAGGTACAGGTGGAGCTGCCAAACCGCCAGCAGGTCTGGCTGCCGGTCGACAGCGCCAACGTACAGGTCGGGGCAAACATGTCCCTCGGTATTCGTCCTGAGCACCTGCTGCCGAGCCACATCGCTGATGTGACCCTGGAAGGTGACGTTCAGGTCGTCGAACAGCTTGGTCACGAAACACAGATTCATATCCAGATCCCCGCCATCCGTCAGAACCTGGTCTACCGCCAGAACGACGTGGTGTTGGTAGAAGAGGGTGCCACATTCGCTATCGGCTTGCCGCCAGAGCGTTGCCATCTGTTCCGTGAGGATGGCACTGCATGTCGTCGGTTGCACAAAGAGCCAGGCGTTTAAGCAATCCCAAAAGAAGACACGAAACCGACAGGTGAAGTGTTCAAAGAAAAGCAATGATCTCAGGAGATAGAATGATGATTACTCTGCGCAAACTTCCTCTGGCAGTTGCCGTCGCAGCGGGCGTAATGTCTGCTCAGGCAATGGCCGTGGATTTCCATGGTTATGCTCGTTCCGGTATCGGCTGGACGGGTAGTGGTGGTCAACAACAATGCTTCCAGGCAACCGGTGCTCAAAGTAAATACCGTCTCGGTAACGAATGTGAAACCTACGCTGAACTGAAACTGGGCCAGGAAGTGTGGAAAGAGGGCGATAAAAGCTTCTATTTTGACACCAACGTAGCTTATTCAGTTAACCAGGAAAACGACTGGGAAGCCACCAGCCCGGCGTTCCGTGAAGCAAACGTGCAGGGTAAAAACCTGATTGAATGGTTGCCAGGTTCTACTATTTGGGCCGGTAAGCGCTTCTATCAGCGTCATGACGTCCACATGATCGACTTCTACTACTGGGATATTTCAGGGCCTGGTGCTGGTCTTGAAAACATCGATCTAGGTTTCGGTAAACTGTCTTTAGCCGCGACACGCTCCACTGAAACAGGCGGCTCTGCTACCTTTGGTAGCGATAGCATTTATGATTACAACCAAAAAACGGCGAACGATGTTTTCGATGTTCGTTTAGCTCAGATGGAAATCAACCCAGGGGGTACACTGGAACTGGGCGTTGACTACGGTCGTGCTAACCCACGTGATGATTATCGTTTGGTTGACGGCGCGTCTAAAGATGGTTGGATGTTCACTGCCGAACATACCCAGAGCATGCTGAAGGGCTATAACAAATTTGTGGTTCAGTATGCCACCGATTCAATGACTGCTCAGGGTAAAGGCCTGTCTCAAGGTTCTGGTGTAGGTATCGATCCTAACTCACATTTTGCCTATGACATCAACAATAACGGTAGCCTGCTGCGTATCCTGGATCATGGTGCAATCTCTTTGGGCGATCGTTGGGACCTGATGTACGTTGGTATGTATCAGGATATCGACTGGGATAATAACAACGGCACCAAGTGGTGGACCGTGGGCGTTCGTCCAATGTTCAAATGGACGCCAATCATGAGCACCTTGCTGGAAGTTGGCTACGACAACGTCAAATCACAGGAAACTGGCGAAACCAACAACCAGTACAAAATCACCCTGGCGCAACAGTGGCAGGCAGGTGACAGCATCTGGTCACGTCCAGCAATTCGCGTCTTCGCAACCTATGCCAAGTGGGATGAAAAATGGGGCTACGACTACACCGGTAACCCTTCCAACAACGCGAACTTTGGTAAAGCAGTCAAAGATGGCTTTAACGGTGGTTCCTTCGGTCGTGGCGACAACGACGAGTGGTCCTTCGGCGCCCAGATGGAAATCTGGTGGTAATCCCGTCTTAACCTGACGTAATGACCAAACTGAGGGGCGCAAGCCCCTCAATCCTTGGGACGGCGCGCTATTGCCTGGCTACCGCTGAACCTGTGCATTTTGAGGTGATAACAATGAAAATGAACAAAACTCTCCTTGCCCTTTGTTTAACCGCAGGGCTGCTGGCAAGCGCGCCTGCTGTAACGCTCGCTAACGTCAATTTCGTTCCGCAAAACACAACATCCGCGCCAGCCATTCCGACAGCGGCATTGCAACAGCTTGTCTGGACCCCTGTCGATCAGTCTAAAACCCAGACCACCCAGCTCTCAACGGCTGGTCAGTCACTTAATGTTCCGGGTATTACCGGCCCTGTCGCTGCGTATAGCGTACCCGCCAATATTGGTGAACTGGCCATTACCTTGACCAGTGAAGTTAATAAGCAGACGAGTGTATTTGCACCAAACGTGTTAATTCTCGATCAGAACATGACGCCATCTGCCTTTTTCCCAAGTGAATACTTTACGTATCAGGAGCCCGGCGTGATGAGCGCCGACCGTCTGGAAGGCGTCATGCGCCTTACGCCAGCGCTGGGCCAGCAAAAACTCTACGTCCTGGTCTTTACCACTGAGCAAGATCTTCAGAAGACCACCACGTTGCTCGATCCGGCTAAAGCCTACGCAAAAGGTACCGGTAACGCGATTCCTGATATTCCAGACCCGATTGCTCGTCACGTCACCGACGGAACGTTAAAGCTGAAGGTGAAAACGAACAGCGGTTCAAGCGTGCTGGTCGGCCCGCTGTTTGGCTCTTCCGGTTCCGGCCCTGTCACTGTAGGTAACACAGCTGCTCCTGCCTATACCGCGCCAGCTGCCACGGCAGCCGCACCGGTAGCGACCGCAGCGCCTGCCCCGGTGAAGAAAGCCGAGCCGGTACTGAACGACACCGAAGAGTACTTCAACAACGCCATTAAGCAGGCGGTGAAGCGCGGCGATGTCGATAAAGCGCTGAAACTGCTTGATGAAGCCGAACGTTTAGGTTCAACCACTGCCCGTTCCACCTTTATCAGCAGTGTAAAAGGCAAGGGGTAACCGTTTCCCCACAGTGCTGATTTGTTAGTAGTTTGGTGCGCCTGAGTGGGCGCACTTTTTTTCGTAGCCGCCAGGCTGTTGCGCCCATGTTGCGATCGTGATCGTTAAATAACGTTTGGCCCCCCTCAATCCGTGTTTCTGCGATACAATGCCATTACGTTATGTATCGGAGAGTCTGGCATGTCACACCCTGCGCTAACGCAACTGCGTGCGCTGCGCTATTTCGACCAAATACCTGCGCTTGATCCGCAGCAACTGGACTGGTTGTTGCTGGAAGATTCCATGACGAAACGTTTTGAGCAACAGGGTAAAACGGTCACGGTGACCCTGATTCAGGAAGGGTTTGTCTCTGGCGATGAGATCGCCAGCGAGCTGCCGCTGCTGCCGCAAGAGCCACGCTACTGGCTGCGCGAAATTTTACTCTGCGCTGATGGTGAGCCGTGGCTTGCCGGGCGGACGGTGGTGCCCGAGTCCACCCTTTCCGGGCCAGAGCTGGCGCTGCAACGTCTGGGGAAAACGCCTCTGGGGCGTTACCTTTTTACCTCGTCTGAGCTTACCCGGGATTTTATTGAGATTGGTCGTGATGCCGAACTCTGGGGGCGTCGTTCCCGCCTTCGCCTGAGCGGTAAACCGTTAATTCTGACGGAGCTTTTTTTACCGGCATCACCGTTGTACTAAGAGGAAGAAAAAATGGAGTGGAGCCTGACGCAGAATAAGCTGTTGGCGTATCACCGCTTAATGCGTACCGATAAACCCATTGGCGCGTTACTGCTGCTGTGGCCGACCCTGTGGGCGCTGTGGCTCGCCACGCCGGGCGTGCCGCCGCTGTGGATCCTGGCTGTGTTCGTTGCCGGCGTCTGGCTGATGCGTGCGGCTGGCTGCGTGGTGAATGACTATGCCGATCGTAAATTCGACGGTCATGTTAAGCGTACTGCCGGTCGTCCGTTACCCAGCGGGCAGGTCACCGGGAAAGAAGCCCGCGTGCTGTTCATTGTGCTGGTGCTGCTCTCTTTCATGCTGGTGCTGACCCTCAACACCATGACCATTCTGCTTTCCGTTGCGGCGCTGGCGTTGGCCTGGGTGTATCCGTTTATGAAGCGCTATACCCACCTGCCTCAGGTGGTGCTGGGCGCGGCGTTTGGCTGGTCGATTCCGATGGCGTTTGCGGCGGTTAGTGAGTCCTTACCGCTCAGCTGCTGGCTGATGTTCCTGGCGAATATTCTCTGGGCCGTGGCGTATGACACGCAATACGCGATGGTAGACCGCGACGATGACCTGAAAATTGGCATCAAATCCACCGCCATCCTCTTTGGTCGTCAGGACAAGCTGATTATCGGCATCCTGCAGGTCGCGGTACTGGCGCTGATGGTTGCGATCGGCCGCCTGAACGGGCTGAACTGGGAGTTTTACTGGTCCGTGCTGGTGGCGGGACTGCTGTTTGCGTACCAGCAAAAGCTGATTGCGAAGCGTGAACGTGACGCCTGTTTTAAAGCGTTTATGAACAACAACTACGTCGGTCTGGTGCTGTTTTTAGGCCTGGCGATGAGCTATGTCTTATAAAAAAGTCGGGTGGCGGCTTCGCCTTACCCGACCTACGAGTTAGCAGGACATCTAGGCCCGGTAAGCGTTAGCGCCACCGGGCTTTTTTTATCGCCGACGCAGCAGCCGGAGCGCGTTCGCCGTCACCAGCACCGTTGCCCCGGTATCCGCCAGCACCGCCAGCCACAGTCCGGTCATGCCGAGCAGGGTCGTCACGAGGAAAATCCCTTTCAGACCGAGCGCAATGCCGATGTTCTGACGGATGTTGGCCCGCGTCGCCCGCGCCAGGCTAATCATCTGCGCCAGCCCGGTCAGGCGGTTGTGCGTCAATGCCGCGTCGGCCGTTTCCAGTGCCACGTCGGTCCCGCTGCCCATCGCAATACCAATGGTGGACGCTTTCATCGCCGGGGCGTCGTTAATCCCGTCACCGACCATTGCCAGCGGCCCGCGAGCGTTCAGTTCCGTCACGGCGCTGACCTTATCCGCAGGCAACAATCCGGCTTTAAACTCCAGCCCCAGCTCACCGGCAATCGCTGCCGCCGCGCGAGGGTTATCACCGGTGAGTATAATGCCCTGCACGCCCAGCTTGTGCAGCGCCGCTACGGCTTCTTTGGCGTCATCGCGCAGGGTATCGCGCAGCGCCAGCATTCCCTTCGCGACACCGTCCTGCAGGACGGTCACGACGGTTTGTCCGGTCTGTTCTAACGCCTCAACCTCTGGACTGGAAGACTTGCCTGCCGCGACAATCAGCACATTTTTACCGTCAACGGTGGCCTCAATCCCTGACCCGACCAGCGCCCGCTGGGCGGTTGCCGGAGGGATGTTCAGCCCGCGCGACTGCGCTTCTCGCACAATCGCCTGCGCCAGCGGGTGAGTGGACCCCTGTTCAACGGCGGCGGCCAGTGTAAGCAGCTCATCTTCACTGGTTTCCTGAGGATACACGCCGGTCACCTGCGGCTTGCCCACGGTCAGCGTACCGGTTTTATCGAAGGCGATATGCTGAACCTGGCTCAGCTGCTCCAGCGCCGCGCCGCCCTTAATCAGCGCGCCGCGCCGCGCCGCCGCCGCCAGACCTGAGGTAATCGCCGCCGGGGTGGAAATCACCAGCGCGCACGGGCAGCCAATCAGCAGCAGCGTCAGCCCTTTATAAATCCAGCCCTCCCACGGGGCGCCAAAGAACAGCGGCGGGACGACGGTGACCAGCAGGGCAACCAGCATGATGGCAGGGGTATAAATCCGACTGAAGCGATCGATAAAGCGTTCGACCGGCGCGCGGCGCTCTTCGGCCTCTTCAATCAGCTTCAGGATACGGTCGATGGCGCTGTCGCCCGGCTCGGAAAGCACGGTGAGCTGCACCAGACGGTCGACGCTGGTGGCGCCAGCAGGCACTTTTTCACCCGCGGCGCGCTCTACCGGAATGGATTCCCCGGTCAGGGCGCTTTCATCAAAGCTCGCGGTGGCGGTAAGCAGCGCGCCGTCTGCGGGCAGACGCCCCCCTGCGGCCACCTCAATCACGTCGCCCGGGCGCAGCGTATTGATGGCGACCGTTTCACGCGTGCCGTTTATCACGCGAGTGGCGGTTTCCGGCTTCAGCGCCATCAGCGCGCTGACCCCTTTACGCGCGCGGCTCGCCGCCCAGCCCTCAAGGCGTTCGCCGATTAAGAACAGCAGCAGCACCATCGCCGCTTCTGCCGTCGCGCCAATGAACAGCGCGCCGATCGCCGCCACGCTCATCAGCGTTTCGATTGCAAACCAGCTGCCGCTTTTCATCAGGCGAAGCGCCTGACGGGCAATCGGGAACAGCCCGACCAGCGTGGTGGCGATAAACGCCAGATTGCCGAACGGATGGTTAATCTGCTCCAGACCCCAGCTCAGGGCCATCATGATGATGAGGGTAATGAGCGGCAGGTTTTCTTTCAGGGAGGAGGCTTTTTCAACGGGCGCCGTTTCGCTACGCAGGGTATAGCCCGCCTTGCTGACGGCGGCTTCAACCTGTTTGCTGACGTCGCTATCGGCGCTGACCAGCAGCTTTTCGGTGGCGAACAGCACCTGAACGTGACTCACGCCCGGCACCTGCTTGACGGCGTTTTCCACCTTGCGGGCGCAGGCCGCGCAGTCCATGCCGTTGACGACCCAGCTGTAGCGGTTGCCGCTTTCAGGAAGGGGTTGAGCTTGCGTTTTGCACGCGCCTTCGCAGCAGCAGTCGTCTTTCGACGGAGCCGGGCTGAGCTTAAGTGCCGAGAATTGAGGAACTTTTTTAGGTATTTCTGGAGTCGACATGGCAGTCTCCGGCAATGATAATTTTCTCATTAACCGCAGCATACACTCTGGAGTCGACTCCAGAGTCAAGCGCTATTTAGATATACAGCGAACGCACAATCAGGAAATGCCCGGCAAAGTAACACGCGGAGGCTATCGCGTTATCCGCCCGGAAGCGGCGGCGATAGTGGCTGCCCAGCCAGACGACATTCCCGATCAGCAGCAGCGCGGCGCCGAAGAACGCGGACATCGCCGGAGCGGTCGGACGGAAGAACCACAGTTCGCCCGCCAGCCACACCATCACCAGCGTCATGGCGATAAACGTACAGACCGGCAAACGCATCTCTTCCAGACGCGACCAGATCACCGCAATCAGCAGGGCGCCAATCACCAGCAGCACCAGCGGCAGCGGCCAGAAGAAGGAGAGCGTCATCTGGCTGGCAAAGTAGATGGTATACAGCAGATGGGAGAGGAAGAACGCCCCAACGGCGTACAGCAGGCGCTGGCGCGGCAGCAGGGTTAAGGCATCGCCAATCAGGGATGCACACAGCCCGGCGAGCACCAGATAGCTGACGGCGTTAAACATCGGCGCTTGCCAGGCCAGCAGCAGCAGGAGCAACAGCGTGACCGGTTTAAACAACCAGCGCTGCCAGGTGGGACCGCGGTACGATGCATCGACATAAAGCCATGCGGAAAAACAGACAGCGATAAATGACCAAAGCATATTAACTCCCTGTATCTGTTAAGTCTGAATAATCAGTTTCTGATCCAGTGTAGTGACGCGGGCGGGCGTTTGGCAATGGCGGGGGAGGCAAGGTATCCTGAATTCCGCAAAATCTGATGGGATTGTCGAATGAGCAAGATGCCGCTTTTTTTCATTATCGTGGTGGCGATTATCGTCATTGCCGCCTCGTTCCGTTTCGTGCAGCAGCGCCGCGAGAAGGCGGATAACGATGCCGCACCGCTGATGCAAAAGCGCGTGGTGGTGACGAACAAGCGTGAGAAGCCCCTCAACGACCGCCGCTCGCGCCAGCAGCAGGTGACGCCTGCGGGCACAGCAATGCGCTATGAAGCGAGCTTTAGGCCGGAAGCAGGCGGCCTGGAGATAACCTTCCGCCTGGAGGCGCAGCAGTACCATCAGCTGACGGTGGGGGAGAAAGGGACGTTGAGCTACAAAGGGACGCGGTTTGAAGGATTCAGGACGGAATAATGCACGAACGGTCCCCTCTCCCCGTGGGAGAGGGTTAGGGTGAGGGCATCAGGCCGCGCCTTACTTCTTCACCTGCGCCTTAAACTTCTTCATCCACACCAGCAGTTCAAACACGCCGAAAATAAACACGCGCAGCTGCTGCCAGCCCGTCATCTGCGGGCCGTCTTTCGGCAGGCCGTTTTTCAGCATCACCATCTGCAGGGCGTGCATAAACGACGTGAAAATCAGCGCGACGTTAACGAAAATATTCATCGGGCGCGGGAAGGGGTGTACCAGGTTGAGAATTAAAAACGCCCAGACGCCCAGCATCAGCAAACGTCCCAGGTTAATCAGTACCGGCATCGGATCCTCCTTGTGCCTGACGGTGATAAAGACGGTAAGCGACCTGGCCTGCGACCTTTTCGCGGTGCAGATCCCAGTGAGTGGGAACCGGCGGCAGACCGTTTTCCACTTCGCTTTCAACGTAAATTAGCGCGTCATCCGCCAGCCAGCCGTTTTGCTCAAGCAGGGATAACGTCTCTTCCAGCAGCCCCTTGCGGAACGGCGGATCGACAAACACCACGTTATGCGGCGTGCCTTTCTGCGCAAGAAAACTCAGCGTGTTGGTGTTCACGACTTTAGCGTTGCTCGCTTTCAGCGTCGCCAGATTTTGCTGCAGCGTCTGCGCAACGCCGCGCTCCATCTCCAGCAGCGTGGCGCTGGCGGCATAGCGCGACAGCGCTTCCAGGCCGAGCGCGCCGCTTCCGGCGAAGCAGTCCAGGCAGTGGGCGTCTACCATTGACGGGGCCAGCCAGTTAAACAGCGTCTCGCGCACGCGGTCGGTAGTAGGACGTAAACCGGGGCTGTCCGGCACCGGTAATTTCCGGCCTCGCCACTGACCGCCGATAATACGAATTTGACCGGCCGGGGCGCGGTTGGGTTTCTTCATCTCAGGAAAGCTCTGTTAACAATTGGCCTGCGATTGCGGGCGGTGATGTCAATTAAGTAAAGTGTTAGACTATTTCATCATTTTTTTAGCTTCCATGTATATAGCGCCGCGAGGAGTGTAGTCGCAGATGGCAAAACAAAAAAAACGTGGCTTCTTTTCCTGGCTGGGCTTCGGTGAAAAAGAGCAAGAAACAGAACAGAAAACCGAAGAGCAACAAGCCGTTGAAGAGCAGTCACAGCCTGAAACGCCTGTAGAAACCGCCGCGGTTGTCGAAGCGGAAGAAACGGCGCACAGCAAAGAAGAGATTGAAACCTTTGCACAAGAGGTGGTTGAGGTCACGGAACAGGTTCAGGAGAGCGAGAAGCCAGAACCGGTTATCGTTGAGGATATTACCGAAACGCCACAGGCCGTTATCGAGCACGAAGAGCTGCCGCTGCCGGAAGAGGTGAAAGCCGAAGAGGTTTCTGCCGAAGAGTGGCTGGCGGAAGCGGAAACCGTTGAAATTGTTGAGGCGGTGGAAGAAGAAGCGGCACTCGAGCCAGAGCTGACCGACGAAGAGCTGGAAGCCCAGGCGCTGGCGGCAGAAGCCGCGGAAGAGGCGGTCATCGTCGTGCCGGTGGAAGAACAGCCGGAAGAAGAGAGCGTACAGGAGCAGGAAAAACCGACCAAAGAAGGTTTCTTCGCGCGCCTGAAGCGCAGCCTGCTCAAAACCAAAGAAAACTTAGGTTCCGGATTTATCAGTCTGTTCCGCGGCAAGAAGATCGACGACGATCTCTTTGAAGAGCTGGAAGAACAGCTGCTGATTGCGGACGTCGGCGTGGAAACCACCCGTAAGATCATCGCCAATCTGACCGAAGGGGCGAGCCGCAAACAGCTGCGCGACGCCGAAGCGCTGTACGGCCTGCTGAAAGACGAGATGGGTGAAATTCTCGCAAAAGTTGACGAACCGCTTAATATTGAAGGCAAAACGCCATTTGTTATTCTGATGGTTGGCGTGAACGGCGTGGGTAAAACTACCACCATCGGCAAGCTGGCGCGTCAGTTCGAACAGCAGGGCAAATCGGTTATGCTGGCGGCGGGCGATACCTTCCGCGCGGCAGCGGTTGAGCAGCTGCAGGTTTGGGGCCAGCGCAACAACATTCCGGTGATTGCCCAGCATACCGGCGCGGATTCCGCGTCCGTGATCTTCGATGCCATCCAGGCGGCGAAGGCGCGCAACGTGGACGTGCTGATTGCCGATACCGCAGGGCGTTTGCAGAACAAATCGCACCTGATGGAAGAGTTGAAGAAAATCGTTCGCGTCATGAAGAAGCTGGACGAAGACGCGCCGCATGAAATTATGCTGACCATTGATGCCAGCACCGGACAGAACGCCATCAGCCAGGCGAAGCTGTTCAATGAAGCGGTAGGACTGACGGGGATCGCGCTGACCAAGCTGGACGGCACCGCGAAAGGCGGGGTGATCTTCTCCGTGGCCGACCAGTTCGGTATTCCTATCCGTTACATCGGTGTGGGCGAGCGTATTGAGGATTTGCGTCCGTTTAAAGCGGACGACTTTATTGAGGCATTATTTGCCCGAGAGGACTAACAATGATTCGCTTTGAACACGTCAGCAAGGCCTATCTCGGTGGGAGACAAGCGCTGCAGGGGGTAACATTCCACCTGCAGCCGGGCGAGATGGCATTCCTGACCGGCCATTCCGGCGCGGGGAAAAGTACCCTGCTCAAGCTTATCTGTGGGATCGAGCGGCCAAGCGCCGGGAAAATCTTTTTCGGCGGCCATGAGATCAGCCGCCTGAAAAACCGCGAAGTGCCGTTCCTGCGTCGTCAGATCGGCATGATTTTCCAGGATCACCACCTGCTGATGGATCGCACCGTTTTCGATAACGTGGCCATCCCGCTGATTATTGCCGGCGCCAGCTATGACGATATCCGCCGCCGCGTCTCTGCGGCGCTGGATAAGGTCGGGCTGCTGGACAAAGCGAAGAACTTCCCGATCCAGCTCTCCGGCGGTGAACAGCAGCGCGTGGGCATCGCCCGCGCGGTGGTGAACAAGCCTGCCGTACTGCTGGCGGATGAACCAACCGGTAACCTGGACGATGCCCTGTCCGAAGGGATTTTGCGTCTGTTTGAGGAATTCAACCGCGTAGGAGTCACCGTATTGATGGCCACGCACGACATCGGGCTCATTTCCCGTCGTTCGTACCGCATGCTGACCCTGAGCGACGGGCATTTGCACGGAGGCCACGGTGAATAAGCGTGATGCAATAAACCAGATTCGGCAGTTCGGAAACCGGTTTGACCGTTTCCGTAAGCCGCAGGGCGGTGGTGACGGCAATCGTAATGCGCCGAAGCGCCAGAAGGCCGCGCCAAAACCGGCCTCCCGTAAAACCAACGTGTTTAACGAGCAGGTGCGCTACGCCTTCCACGGCGCGCTGCAGGACCTGAAAAGCAAACCGCTGGCGACGTTCCTGACGGTGATGGTGATCGCCATCTCCCTGACGCTGCCAAGCGTCTGCTATATGGTCTATAAAAACGTCAACCAGGCGGCCTCACAGTATTATCCGTCCCCGCAGATCACGGTCTATATGGATAAAGCGCTCGACGATAACGCCGCGGCACAGGTGGTTGGGCAAATCCAGGCCGAGCAGGGCGTGGAGAAGGTCAACTATCTCTCCCGTGAAGACGCGCTGGGCGAGTTCCGTAACTGGTCTGGCTTTGGCGGCGCGCTGGATATGCTCGAAGAGAACCCGCTGCCCGCCGTTGCGGTGGTGATCCCGAAGCTGGATTTCCAGGGGACCGATTCGCTTAACACCCTGCGCGATCGCATCACGCGCATTAAGGGCATTGATGAAGTACGCATGGACGACAGCTGGTTTGCGCGCCTTGCTGCCCTGACCGGGCTGGTAGGACGCGTCGCGGCGATGATTGGCGTGCTGATGGTGGCGGCGGTCTTCCTCGTCATCGGTAACAGCGTGCGCCTGAGCATCTTTGCCCGTCGCGATACCATTAACGTGCAGAAACTGATTGGTGCGACGGATGGTTTCATCCTCCGACCGTTCCTTTACGGTGGCGCATTGCTCGGTTTTTCCGGTGCATTTCTTTCACTGATATTGTCAGAAATTTTGGTGATGCGGCTCTCTTCTGCCGTGACTGAAGTGGCGCAGGTTTTCGGAACCAAGTTTGATATCAGCGGGTTAGGCTTCGATGAGTGCCTGTTGCTGCTGCTGGTTTGTTCGATGATTGGGTGGGTGGCAGCCTGGCTGGCAACCGTTCAACATTTACGTCACTTTACTCCCGACTAATAAAAGCGTGATATAATCTTTCCCTGCACCGAGATGCTCGCTCTGCAGGGAAAGCGTCCCTGTTGTCGCTTCCCCTGTTATCATCTTCATGTCACAATTTGTGCGTAATTTATTCACCGTTGCACCTGGAACTTGTGGATAAAATCACTGTCTGATAAAAGAGTGAATGCTAATCTCGTTGCTCAAACGCTTTGGCATGGTTGTTGCCTGACGGGGACGACCAGGACCAGAAGAAACATTGAGAGGAATGAATGACCAAAGAAATGCAAACTTTAGCTTTAGCCCCTGTTGGTAACCTGGAATCTTATATCCGGGCTGCGAACACCTGGCCGATGTTAACGGCCGAGGAAGAAAAGGAGCTTGCTGAAAAGCTGCATTACCAGGGCGATCTGGAAGCAGCGAAAAAGCTGATCCTGTCTCACCTGCGCTTTGTTGTTCACATTGCTCGTAACTATGCGGGCTATGGCCTGCCGCAGGCGGACTTGATTCAGGAAGGCAACATCGGCCTGATGAAGGCTGTGCGTCGCTTTAACCCGGAAGTGGGTGTGCGACTCGTCTCCTTCGCTGTGCACTGGATCAAAGCAGAAATTCATGAATACGTGCTGCGCAACTGGCGTATCGTGAAAGTCGCCACGACAAAAGCGCAACGCAAACTGTTCTTCAACCTGCGTAAAGCCAAGCAGCGTCTGGGCTGGTTCAACCAGGATGAAGTGGAAATGGTGGCGCGCGAGCTGGGCGTATCCAGCAAAGACGTGCGTGAGATGGAATCCCGTATGGCCGCGCAGGACATGACCTTTGATATGTCCTCCGACGACGACGCATCTGACAGCCAGCCGATGGCGCCGGTTCTGTATCTGCAGGATAAAACCTCTAACTTTGCTGATGGCATCGAAGAGGATAACTGGGAAGATCAGGCCGCGAACAAGCTGACCCATGCGATGGAAGGCCTCGACGAGCGTAGCCAGGATATTATCCGCGCCCGCTGGCTGGACGAAGACAACAAGTCCACGCTGCAGGAGCTGGCCGACCGCTACGGCGTTTCTGCGGAACGTGTCCGTCAGCTTGAAAAGAACGCCATGAAAAAACTTCGCGCCGCTATCGAAGCGTAATTTTCGCGAAGTACACCGAGAACCCCTGGATGAGAGTCTGGGGGTTTTGTTTTTTTAGCGCCCGCTCTGGCGAATTCCCTCCCCCTGGCAAACACTTACTGATGCGCTAAGCAGGCGACTTTCTCAGGGGGACAGGGTGAAAAATAACGAACTGAACGACCGGCGTTTACAGGCGACGCCGCGCGGCATCGGCGTGATGTGTAACTTCTATGCTGATAAAGCTGAAAACGCCACGGTGTGGGACGTGGAAGGTAACGAGTACATCGACTTCGCCGCCGGGATCGCGGTGCTGAATACCGGCCATCGCCATCCAAAAGTCATTTCCGCGATTGAAAAACAGCTCCACGCGTTTACCCATACGGCGTACCAGATTGTGCCGTACGAAGGCTATGTGGCGCTTGCCGAGCGCATCAACCAGCGCGTGCCCGTTGACGGTCCGGCCAAGACCGCGTTCTTCTCCACGGGGGCAGAGGCGGTCGAAAACGCGGTCAAAATTGCCCGAGCGTACACCAAACGTCCCGGCCTTATCACCTTCGGCGGCGCGTTCCACGGCCGCACCTTTATGACCATGGCGCTGACCGGCAAAGTTGCGCCGTACAAGCTCGGCTTTGGCCCGTTCCCCGGTTCGGTGTATCACGCGCAGTATCCGAATGAACTGCACGGCGTCAGCACGGCGGAAGCGTTGAAAAGCCTGGAACGCATCTTTAAAGCGGATATCGCACCCGACCAGGTCGCGGCCATTATTCTCGAACCGGTTCAGGGAGAGGGCGGTTTCAACATTGCGCCAGCTGATTTTATGCAGGCGCTGCGCGCCCTGTGCGACACCCACGGTATTTTGCTGATTGCCGACGAGGTGCAAAGCGGCTTCGCCCGTACCGGCAAGCTGTTCTCGATGGAACACCACTGCGTGAAGCCCGATCTGATCACCATGGCGAAAAGCCTAGCGGGCGGGATGCCGCTCTCAGCGGTATCGGGCCGTGCGGAGGTCATGGACGCCCCTGCACCGGGCGGGCTGGGCGGTACCTACGCCGGGAACCCGCTGGCGATTGCGGCGGCGCATGCCGTGCTCGACGTGATTGATGAAGAGGATCTCTGCACGCGCTCGGCGCATCTTGGCCATCACCTGGTGGAAGTGCTGAACAAGGCGAAGGAACACTGCCCGTATATCGCTGACATTCGCGCGCAGGGATCGATGGTGGCGGTGGAGTTTAACGACCCGCAAACGGGCCAGCCTTCGCCGGAATTTACCCGCCAGGTGCAGGAGCGTGCGTTGCAGGAAGGGCTGCTTCTTCTGAGCTGCGGCGTCTACGGCAACGTCATTCGTTTCCTGTATCCGCTGACTATCCCTGAAGCGCAGTTCCGTAAAGCGCTGGACATTATCTCCGCGTCGCTGACACGTTAAAGCCACATGCCCGGCGAAAATCCCTGCCGGGCTTATCATATATTCATTTCAAATTAGCTATTCCAAAATCATAAAAATCGGGTATGTTTTAGCAGAGTATGCTGAAAAAGCGCGGACAGCACACCTATAACTGACATAAAGCGCTGAACAACAACATCACAACAATCGTAATAACCATAATAATGGGGAATCTCAGGATGAACATGAAGGGTAAAGCGTTACTGGCAGGATGTATCGCGTTGGCATTCAGCACCATGGCACAGGCAGACATCAAGGTGGCTGTGGTTGGCGCAATGTCCGGTCCGGTAGCACAGTACGGCGACCAGGAATTTACCGGCGCTGAGCAGGCGGTTGCAGACATTAATGCCAAGGGCGGTATCAAGGGCGAAAAACTGCAGATCGTAAAATATGATGATGCCTGTGACCCGAAACAAGCGGTCGCGGTCGCAAACAAAGTGGTGAACGACGGTATCAAATACGTTATCGGTCACCTGTGCTCTTCCTCGACTCAGCCTGCGTCTGACATCTACGAAGACGAAGGTATTCTGATGATCACCCCGGCAGCGACCGCACCGGAGCTGACCGCGCGCGGCTACAAGCTGACCCTGCGCACCACCGGTCTGGACTCTGACCAGGGCCCAACGGCGGCTAAATACATCGTTGAAAAAGTGAAGCCGAAGCGCATTGCCATCGTTCATGACAAGCAGCAGTACGGTGAAGGTCTGGCGCGTTCAGTGCAGGATAACCTCAAGAAAGCGAATGCCGACGTGGTGTTCTTCGACGGGATCACCGCCGGTGAGAAAGACTTCTCCACCCTGGTGGCGCGTCTGAAGAAAGAGAATATTGATTTCGTTTACTACGGTGGCTACCACCCGGAAATGGGCCAGATCCTGCGCCAGGCGCGCGCTGCGGGCCTGAAAACCCAGTTTATGGGCCCGGAAGGCGTGGCGAACGTTTCCCTGTCTAACATTGCGGGTGAATCAGCCGAAGGCCTGCTGGTGACCAAACCGAAGAACTACGACCAGGTTCCTGCGAACAAACCTATCGTAGATGCCATCAAGGCGAAGAAACAGGATCCAAGCGGCGCGTTCGTCTGGACCACCTACGCGGCGCTGCAGTCTCTGCAGGCGGGCCTGAACCAGTCAGCCGATCCGGCTGAGATTGCCACCTGGCTGAAAGCGAATACCGTCGAGACCGTCATGGGACCACTCTCCTGGGACGCGAAGGGCGA
Source organism: Enterobacter cloacae complex sp. S3 (assembly GCF_014930495.1). Lineage (NCBI taxonomy): Bacteria > Pseudomonadati > Pseudomonadota > Gammaproteobacteria > Enterobacterales > Enterobacteriaceae > Enterobacter > Enterobacter cloacae complex sp. S3. The sequence goes on from NZ_JADBRD010000052.1 coordinate 16,850, forward strand.
CCTGAAGGGCTTCGAGTTCGGCGTGTTTGACTGGCATGCTAACGGTACGGCGACAGACGCCAAATAATTTTCCCGTCGCCTTTCGCGCCGCAGGTGCGTTGGCTGCGTTATTCAACCCCGGTCACTTACTTATGTAAGCTCCCGGGGATTTCATAACTTGCCGCCTTCCTGCAACACGAAATGCTTGGGAAAATACAGTGGAGAATGTAGGCCGGGTAAGGCGCAGCCGCCACCCGGCTTTCTTTTAGCGCTTCTCCCACCCGCTATCCTGCGCCGTAAACCCTAACGCCTGCATAAACGCCGCCATCACGCCGCGGTCTTCCACGCCCACGTCAGCCATCCACCATGAGGTCACGCTCGGGTTTTCGCGGATCACTTCTTCAATTAAATACTGTCCCACACCGCGACGACGGGTGACGTCACGCACGCGCAGCGAGTCCAGCGCTCCCTCTGTACCGCTCAGGGTTACGCGAACCGCTGCCAGCAGGCGTTCGTTAAAACGCGCGGCATAAATGCGGTGGGTCTCATCAACGCGCAGCGACGAAGGGGAATATTCCGGCCAGATCTTGCCCAGGTCGATATGATCCTGGTCGCTAAAGGTCACCAGACGCACGATAGTCAGTTTCATTAGCCACTTGTCCAAATCAGATTGAGTAGGGGCAGTGTACTCAATTTATTCACTCAGCGGCTTCCTCTTTTTATTCTCATTAACCAGGTGATTAGTTTTTTGGCAACGCGTTGGGCAGTTTGAAAACACATGGATCGAAAAATAAGCAGAATTTTAACCTGAACGGTAGTGATTTATTCGGCGCTTTGTACCGTTATTTTATGCTGCAAACTGCACTTTTATTTGTTTATCTCTGCCTGATTTCAGAATATTATCTTTGCTTAATCGCCTGAAAAATAGAGATTTTAGTCTGGTTTTTGACAAAAAACTGCGCTAAACCATTAAAGGCACTGGTAAAAATAGCGTTGTTCATTAAAAGTACAGAATGCTTTTTAACCATAATAAAACAAAATATAAACACGACATCACGAATGGGGATTCAGAGATGAAAAGGAACGCGAAGACGTTAATCGCGGGGATGGTCGCACTGTCGATCTCGCATGCCGCTATGGCAGACGACATTAAAGTTGCGGTAGTGGGGGCGATGTCCGGCCCTGTTGCCCAGTGGGGTGACATGGAGTTCAACGGCGCGCGCCAGGCCATCAAAGACATCAACGCCAAGGGCGGTATCAAAGGCGACAAGCTGGTGGGCGTGGAATATGACGACGCCTGCGATCCTAAACAGGCCGTCGCGGTCGCCAACAAAATCGTCAACGACGGTATTCAGTATGTGATCGGCCACCTGTGCTCATCCTCCACGCAGCCGGCGTCTGATATCTACGAAGACGAAGGCATTCTGATGATCACCCCAGGCGCAACGAACCCGGAACTGACCCAGCGCGGCTATCAGCACATCATGCGTACCGCCGGTCTGGACTCCTCGCAGGGCCCCACCGCCGCCAAATACATCCTCGAGAGCGTTAAGCCACAGCGCATTGCCATTATTCATGACAAACAGCAGTACGGCGAAGGCCTGGCGCGCTCCGTGCAGGACGGCCTGAAAAAAGGCGGCGCGAACATCGTCTTCTTCGACGGCATTACCGCCGGTGAGAAAGACTTCTCCGCGCTGATTGCCCGTCTGCAAAAAGAGAATATCGACTTCGTTTACTACGGCGGCTATTACCCGGAGATGGGGCAGATGCTGCGTCAGGCGCGCGCCACCGGTCTGAAAACCCAGTTTATGGGGCCAGAGGGCGTGGGCAATGCCTCCCTGTCAAACATCGCGGGGGATTCTGCCGAAGGCATGCTGGTGACGATGCCAAAACGCTATGACCAGGATCCGGCCAACAAGGCTATCGTGGATGCGCTCAAGGCGCAGAAGAAAGATCCGAGTGGTCCGTACGTCTGGATCACCTACGCGGCCGTACAGTCTCTGGCCACCGCGCTGGATCGCTCCGGCAGCAAAGAACCGCTGGAGCTGGTGAAAGATTTAAAAGCACACGGGGCGAACACCGTGATTGGGCCGCTGAACTGGGATGAGAAAGGCGATCTGAAGGGATTTGAGTTTGGTGTCTTTAAGTGGCACGCCGACGGTTCATCCTCGGCCGCCAAATAATTATCCCACCGCCCGGCATGACGGGCGGGTATAAAAAGGTTTGCATATGTCCGAGCAGTTTCTCTATTTCCTGCAGCAGATGTTTAACGGCGTTACGCTGGGAAGCACCTACGCGCTGATCGCCATCGGCTATACGATGGTTTACGGCATTATCGGCATGATCAACTTCGCCCACGGCGAGGTGTACATGATCGGTAGCTACGTCTCCTTTATGATTATCGCCGCCCTGATGATGATGGGCATCGACAGCAGCTGGCTGCTGGTCGCCGCCGGGTTTGTCGGCGCGATTGTGATTGCCAGCGCCTACGGCTGGAGCATTGAGCGCGTGGCCTACCGGCCGGTGCGCAGCTCCAAGCGCCTGATTGCGCTTATTTCCGCGATCGGGATGTCGATCTTCCTGCAAAACTACGTCAGCCTGACCGAAGGTTCGCGCGACGTGGCGCTGCCAAGCCTGTTCAATGGCCAGTGGATTGTGGGGGCCAGCGAAAACTTCGCGGCCTCTATCACCACCATGCAGCTGGTTATCTGGGTCGTGACCTTTATTGCGATGCTCGCCCTGACGCTGTTCATCCGCTACTCGCGTATGGGACGCGCCTGCCGCGCCTGCGCGGAAGACCTGAAGATGGCGAGCCTGCTCGGCATCAACACCGACCGCGTGATTGCCCTGACCTTCGTGATTGGCGCCGCGATGGCGGCGGTGGCGGGTGTCCTGCTCGGCCAGTTCTACGGCGTGATCAACCCGTACATCGGCTTTATGGCCGGGATGAAAGCCTTCACCGCGGCGGTTCTGGGCGGTATCGGCAGTATTCCGGGCGCGATGATCGGCGGCCTGATCCTGGGCGTGGCCGAAGCGCTCTCCTCGGCGTACCTGAGCACGGAGTATAAAGACGTGGTGTCGTTTGCCCTGCTGATTCTGGTTCTGCTGGTGATGCCTACCGGTATTCTGGGCCGTCCGGAGGTAGAGAAAGTATGAAACCGATGCATTTTGCAATGGCGCTGCTCTCTGCCGCCATGTTCTTCGTGCTGGCCAGCGTCTTTATGGGCGTCCAGCTTGAGCTGAATGGCACCAAACTGGTTGTCGATACCGCAGCTGACATCCGCTGGCAGTGGGTATTTATCGGCACGGCCGTAGTGTTCCTGTTCCAGCTGCTGCGTCCGCTGTTCCAGAAGACGCTGAAAAACGTCTCCGGGCCGAAATTCGTCCTGCCGGCAATCGACGGTTCTACGGTTAAGCAGAAGCTGTTCCTCGTGGCGCTGCTGGTGGCCGCCGTGGCGTGGCCGTTCGTGGTGTCGCGTGGCACCGTGGATATCGCCACGCTGACCATGATCTACGTGATTCTCGGCCTCGGTCTGAACGTGGTCGTGGGGCTCTCGGGCCTGCTGGTGCTGGGCTACGGCGGCTTCTACGCCATCGGCGCCTATACCTTCGCGCTGCTGAACCACTATTACGGTCTCGGCTTCTGGACCTGCCTGCCGCTGGCAGGGCTGGTCTCTGCCGCTGCAGGCTTCCTGCTTGGCTTCCCGGTACTGCGCCTGCGCGGCGACTACCTGGCGATTGTGACCTTAGGATTCGGCGAAATCGTCCGTATCCTGCTGCTCAACAACACCGAAGTGACCGGCGGCCCGAACGGCATCAGCCAGATCCCGAAACCGACCTTCTTCGGCCTGGAATTTAGCCGTACCGCCCGCGAAGGCGGCTGGGATACCTTCAGCAACTTCTTCGGCGTGAAGTATGACCCGTCCGACCGCGTGATCTGGCTCTATCTGGTGGCGCTGCTGCTGGTGGTGATTACCCTGTTCGTGATCAACCGTCTGCTGCGCATGCCGCTGGGCCGCGCGTGGGAAGCGCTGCGCGAGGATGAGATCGCCTGCCGCTCTCTGGGCCTGAACCCGACCCGCATCAAGCTGACCGCGTTCACCATCAGCGCCGCGTTTGCCGGTTTCGCCGGAACGCTGTTTGCCGCGCGTCAGGGCTTCGTTAGCCCGGAATCGTTCACCTTCGCCGAATCCGCCTTTGTGCTGGCGATTGTGGTGCTCGGCGGGATGGGTTCGCAGTTCGCCGTTATCCTCGCGGCCATCCTGCTGGTGGTCTCGCGCGAGCTGATGCGCGACTTTAACGAATACAGCATGCTGATGCTGGGTGGTTTGATGGTGCTGATGATGATCTGGCGTCCGCAGGGTCTGCTGCCGATGACCCGTCCACAGCTGAAGCTGAAGAACTGGCAAGCGAAAGGAGAGCAGGCATGAGTCAGCCATTATTATCCGTTAACGGCCTGATGATGCGTTTTGGCGGCCTGCTGGCGGTCAACAACGTGAATCTGGATTTGCACAAGAAAGAGATTGTCTCCCTGATTGGTCCGAACGGCGCAGGGAAAACCACGGTCTTTAACTGTCTGACCGGCTTCTACAAGCCAACGGGCGGCACCATTATGCTGCGCGACCAGCATCTGGAAGGGCTGCCGGGCCAGCAGATTGCCCGCATGGGCGTGGTGCGTACCTTCCAGCACGTGCGTCTGTTCCGCGAGATGACGGTGATTGAGAACCTGCTGGTGGCCCAGCATCAGCAGCTGAAAACCGGGCTGTTCTCCGGCCTGCTGAAAACCCCGGCCTTCCGCCGCGCGCAGGATGAAGCGCTTGACCGCGCCGCCACCTGGCTCGACCGAATTGGCCTGCTGCAGCACGCCAACCGTCAGGCGAGCAATCTGGCCTACGGTGACCAGCGTCGTCTGGAGATTGTGCGCTGCATGGTGACGCAGCCGGAAATCCTGATGCTCGACGAACCGGCGGCAGGGCTCAACCCGAAAGAGACCAAAGAGCTGGACGAGCTGATTGCCGAGCTGCGCGACAGTCACGACACTACCATCCTGCTGATTGAGCACGACATGAAGCTGGTGATGGGCATTTCGGACCGTATCTACGTGGTAAACCAGGGCACGCCGCTGGCAAACGGCACGCCGGAAGAGATCCGCAACAACCCGGACGTGATCCGCGCATACCTTGGTGAGGCATAAGATGGAAAAAGCGATGTTAACGTTCGACAAGGTCAACGCGCACTACGGCAAGATCCAGGCGCTGCACGACGTCAGCCTGCATATCAATCAGGGTGAAATCGTGACCCTGATTGGCGCCAACGGCGCGGGCAAAACCACGCTGCTCGGCACCCTGTGCGGCGACCCGCGCGCCACCAGCGGGCGGATTGTGTTCGATGGTAAAGACATTACCGACTGGCAGACCGCCAGAATCATGCGCGAGGCGGTGGCGATTGTTCCGGAAGGGCGCCGCGTCTTCTCCCGCATGACGGTGGAAGAGAACCTGGCGATGGGCGGTTTCTTCGCTCACCGCGATGAATACCAGACCCGCATCAAGTGGGTATATGAACTCTTCCCGCGCCTGTGGGAGCGCCGCATCCAGCGTGCGGGCACCATGTCCGGCGGTGAACAGCAGATGCTGGCGATTGGCCGCGCGCTGATGAGCCAGCCGCGCCTGCTGCTGCTGGACGAACCGTCGCTCGGTCTGGCGCCGATCATCATCCAGCAGATTTTCGACACCATCGAGCAGCTGCGCAAAGAGGGGATGACCATCTTCCTCGTCGAGCAGAACGCCAACCAGGCGCTGAAGCTCGCCGATCGTGGCTACGTGCTGGAGAACGGCCGCGTGGTGCTGGAGGATACCGGCGACGCGCTGCTGGCGAACGAAGCGGTGCGGAGCGCGTATCTGGGCGGATAGGTAAAAGCAAAAAGGCAACGCAAGTTGCCTTTTTTAATGTTATCTCCCTCTCCCCGTGGGAGAGGGCCGGGGTGAGGGCACCAGACCGCACGAGGTAAAAGCAAAAAGGCAACGCAAGATGCCTTTTTTAATGTTTTCTCCCTCTCCCCGTGGGAGAGGGTCGGGGTGAGGGCACCAGACCGCACCTAAACCACACCCCCAGCCCCTTTCACACAACCATCATCCCCCTGACGCCTGGCTGTCACTTATCTGTAAACAAACAGTTATTTTTCTGTCATTCGAGCATGTCATGTTACCTCGCGAGCATAAAACGCGTGATATCGCGCATCCGGCACAATAAGAGAGATGACAATGACATCGTTACGACACACAGCTTTGGGTCTGGCACTGGGTCTGGCTTTTGCGACGAACGCAATGGCTGTCACCACCATTCCGTTCTGGCATTCCATGGAAGGGGAGTTGGGTAAAGAAGTTGACTCCCTGGCGCAGCGTTTCAACGACACCCATCCGGATTACAAAATTGTGCCGGTGTACAAAGGCAACTACGAGCAGAGCCTGAGCGCGGGCATCGCCGCCTTCCGTACCGGTAACGCACCTGCGCTGTTGCAGGTTTATGAAGTGGGTACCGCCACCATGATGGCCTCCAAAGCCATCAAACCGGTCTATGAAGTGTTCAAAGAAGCGGGCATCAACTTCGATGAGTCGCAGTTCGTGCCGACCGTAGCGGGTTACTACACCGATTCCAAAACCGGCCACCTGCTGTCTCAGCCGTTTAACAGCTCCACGCCGGTGCTGTACTACAACAAAGACGCCTTCAAAAAAGCCGGTTTAGACCCGGAGCAGCCGCCCAAAACCTGGCAGGACCTGGCGGAGTACACCGCGAAGCTGAAAGCGGCGGGGATGAAGTGCGGCTACGCCAGCGGCTGGCAGGGCTGGATCCAGATTGAAAACTTCAGCGCCTGGCACGGCCTGCCGGTGGCGACCAAAAACAACGGCTTCGACGGCACCGACGCGGTCCTGGAGTTCAACAAGCCTGAGCAGGTGAAGCATATCGCGCTGCTTGCCGATCTGAACAAGAAGGGCGACTTCAGCTACTTCGGACGTAAAGACGAATCCACCGAGAAGTTCTACAACGGCGACTGCGCCATTACCACCGCCTCTTCCGGCTCGCTGGCGGATATCCGTCACTACGCCAAATTCAACTACGGCGTGGGCATGATGCCGTACGACGCTGACGTGAAGGGCGCGCCGCAGAACGCCATCATCGGCGGGGCGAGCCTGTGGGTGATGCAGGGTAAAGACAAGGGCACCTACAAAGGCGTAGCCGAATTCCTCGACTTCCTGGCGAAGCCTGAAAACGCCGCCGAATGGCACCAGAAGACCGGGTACCTGCCGATCACCAAAGCCGCGTACGACCTGACCCGCGAGCAGGGCTTCTACAGCAAGAACCCGGGCGCGGACATCGCGACGCGTCAGATGCTGAACAAGCCGCCGTTGCCGTTCACCAAAGGCCTGCGTCTGGGCAACATGCCGCAGATCCGCACCATCGTGGATGAAGAGCTGGAAAGCGTGTGGACCGGTAAGAAAACGCCACAGCAGGCGCTGGACTCTGCGGTAGAGCGCGGGAATCAGCTGCTGCGCCGCTTTGAGCAGTCGACCAAATCGTAATTCAAACCTGCCCCTCACCCTAACCCTCTCCCATAGGGGAGAGGGGACTGCGCGGAGCCGTCTTTTCTCCCTCGCCCCTTTGGGGAGAGGGCCGGGGTGAGGTGGAATACCTACAGAGCAAACCTATGTCATCATCCCGTCCGGTGTTTCGTTCCCGCTGGCTGCCCTATCTTCTGGTCGCACCGCAGCTGGTCATCACCGTTATCTTCTTTATCTGGCCTGCGGGCGAAGCGCTGTGGTACTCGGTACAAAGCGTCGATCCGTTCGGGCTCTCCAGCCAGTTTGTTGGCCTGGACAACTTTACCGCGCTGTTCCATGACAGCTACTACCTGGACTCCTTCTGGACGACGATGAAGTTCAGCGCGCTGGTGACCGTCAGCGGTCTGGTTGCCTCGCTGTTTTTCGCCGCGCTGGTGGACTACGTGGTGCGCGGCAGCCGTATTTATCAAACCCTGATGCTGCTGCCTTACGCCGTGGCTCCCGCCGTCGCCGCCGTACTGTGGATCTTCCTGTTTAACCCCGGTCGCGGGTTGATTACCCACTTCCTGGCCGAGTTCGGCTACGACTGGAACCACGCCCAGAACAGCGGTCAGGCCATGTTCCTGGTGGTGTTCGCCTCGGTGTGGAAGCAGATCAGCTACAACTTCCTGTTCTTCTTTGCCGCGCTGCAGTCCATTCCGCGCTCGCTGGTGGAAGCCGCGGCGATTGACGGCGCAGGGCCCATTCGTCGTTTCTTCAGGCTGTCGCTGCCGCTGATCGCCCCGGTGAGTTTCTTCCTGCTGGTGGTTAACCTCGTGTACGCCTTCTTCGACACCTTCCCGGTGATCGACGCGGCGACCGCAGGCGGCCCGGTGCAGGCGACCACGACGCTTATCTATAAGATCTATCGCGAAGGCTTCGCCGGTCTGGATCTCTCCGCCTCTGCCGCGCAGTCGGTCGTGCTGATGTTCCTCGTCATCATCCTCACGGTGGTGCAGTTCCGCTATGTCGAAAGTAAGGTGCGCTACCAATGATTGAGAACCGTCGCGGGCTGACGATTTTCAGCCATACCATGCTGATTTTAGGGATTATCGTCATCCTCTTCCCGCTGTACGTGGCGTTTGTCGCCGCCACGCTGGACACCAAAGCGGTGTTCGACACGCCGATGACGCTGATCCCCGGCGGGCATCTGTTCGAGAACATGAAGACCATCTGGACTCAGGGCGTGGGCGCCAACAGCGCGCCGTTCTGGCTGATGATGCTCAACAGCTTCATCATGGCGTTTGGCATTACGGTCGGCAAAATTACGGTGTCGATGCTTTCGGCCTTCGCCATCGTCTGGTTCCGCTTTCCGCTGCGTAACCTCTTCTTCTGGATGATTTTTATCACCCTGATGCTGCCGGTAGAGGTGCGTATCTTCCCGACGGTAGAAGTGATCGCCAACCTGAAGCTGCTCGACAGCTACGCGGGCTTAACCCTGCCGCTGATGGCCTCGGCGACCGCCACCTTCCTGTTCCGCCAGTTCTTTATGACCCTGCCGGACGAGCTGATTGAAGCGGCGCGCATCGACGGCGCGTCGCCGATGCGCTTCTTCCGCGACATCGTGCTGCCGCTGTCGAAAACCAACCTCGCAGCGCTGTTTGTGATCACCTTTATCTACGGCTGGAACCAGTACCTGTGGCCGCTGCTGATTATTCAGGACGTTAACCTCGGTACCGCCGTGGCGGGCATCAAAGGCATGATCGCCACCGGCGAAGGCACCACCCTCTGGAACCAGGTGATGGCGGCGATGCTGCTCACCCTTATCCCACCCGTAGTCATTGTTTTAGCCATGCAGCGCGCGTTTGTCCGCGGCCTGGTCGATAGCGAGAAATAAGATGGCAGGTTTAAAACTTCAGGCAGTAACCAAAAGCTGGGATGGCAAAACCCAGGTTATTCAGCCGCTGACGCTCGACGTGGCGGACGGAGAATTCATCGTGATGGTCGGCCCGTCCGGCTGCGGCAAATCCACCCTGCTGCGCATGGTGGCGGGGCTGGAGCGCGTGACTTCCGGGGATATCTGGATTGACCGCCAGCGCGTCACCGAGATGGAGCCGAAAGACAGAGGCATCGCGATGGTGTTCCAGAACTACGCTCTCTATCCGCACATGAGCGTGGAAGAGAACATGGCCTGGGGGCTGAAAATCCGCGGCATGGGCAAAGGCCATATCGACGAGCGGGTGAAAGAGGCGGCGCGCATTCTCGAGCTGGACGGCCTGCTGAAGCGCCGACCGCGCGAGCTCTCCGGCGGCCAGCGCCAGCGCGTGGCGATGGGGCGCGCCATCGTGCGCGATCCGGCGGTATTCCTCTTCGACGAGCCGCTGTCTAACCTCGACGCCAAGCTGCGCGTGCAGATGCGTCTTGAGCTGCAGCAGCTGCACCGTCGTCTGAACACCACCTCCCTGTATGTGACACACGATCAGGTCGAAGCCATGACCCTCGCCCAGCGCGTGATGGTGATGAACAAAGGCATCGCCGAACAAATTGGCACTCCGGTGGAAGTGTACGAGAAACCGGCCACCCGCTTTGTGGCGAGCTTTATCGGCAGCCCGGCAATGAACCTGCTTGAAGGGCGTATCAGCAGCGCGGGCACGCATTTTGAGCTGGAAAGCGGGATGGCGTTGCCGATCAACTGGTACTATCGTGGCTACGCCGGGCGTAAGATGACGCTCGGTATCCGCCCCGAGCATATCGTTTTAACCTCTCAGGCGGACGGCGGCGTGCCGCTGGTGATGGACACGCTGGAGATGTTGGGTGCAGATAACCTGGCGCACGGGCGCTGGGGCGAACAAAAAATGGTGGTGCGCCTGCCGCATCAGGAGCGTCCGAAAGCAGGCAGCACGCTGTGGCTGCACCTCCCGGAAAACCATCTGCACCTGTTTGACGGTGAAACAGGACAACGAGTATGAGCAACTGGCCTTATCCCCACGTCGTCGCCCACCGGGGCGGCGGTAAGCTGGCGCCGGAGAACACCCTGGCGGCGATTGACGTTGGCGCGCGCTACGGTCACACGATGATCGAGTTCGACGCCAAGCTGTCGAAAGACGGCGAAATTTTCCTGCTGCATGACGATAACCTCGAACGCACCAGCAACGGCTGGGGCGTGGCGGGCGAGCTGCCTTGGCGCGATCTGCTGAAGGTTGATGCCGGAAGCTGGTACAGCGGCGAATTCAAAGGCGAACCGCTGCCGCTGCTGGCGGAAGTGGCCGATCGCTGTCGCCAGCACGGCATGATGGCCAATATCGAAATCAAACCGACCACCGGCACCGGGCCGCTGACGGGCAAAGTCATTGCCCTGGCCGCGCGCGAGCTGTGGGAAGGGATGACCGCTCCGCTGCTGTCATCATTTGAAATCGATGCGCTGGAGGCCGCACAGGCGGCCGTGCCGGAGCTGCCGCGCGGGCTGCTGCTTGACGAGTGGCGCGAGGACTGGCGCGAGCTGACGGCACGCTTAGCGTGCGTTTCTATCCATCTCAACCACAGGCTGCTGGATGAAGCGCGGGTGAAGATGCTGAAGGACGCGGGCCTGCATATTCTGGTCTACACGGTTAACAAACCCCAGCGCGCAGCCGAACTGCTGCGCTGGGGCGTGGACAGCATCTGTACCGATGCAATCGACCTGATCGGCCCGGACTTTAGTTCTGCGGATTAAGCATACTGCCATTCGACTGCGGCGGCAGCATGTGCTGCTGTCCGCTGCCTGACGACGTCATTCCTCCTAACATCCCGCCGTTTTTATTCGGCAGCGGCTGCTCGCGCACCTGCCCCTGCTGCACGCGCTGGGTGTTGGCGTTCATCTGATTTTGCAGGCTTTGCTGCTGCATCTGGGTCTGCGTTTTAAGCTGCTGATTAAGCATTCCTTTCTGCTGCTGTTGCTGGCTCATCATCTCCGTCTGCATACGCTGCTGGCTCGGGATAACGTAACCCTGCTGGTTCGGGTTGTTCATGGTGTTGAGTGGCTGTGCGAGCGCGGCAAACGGGATCAGCGCCGTAAGGATCCATAAGCGTTTCATTGTCATTTCCTCCTTTTGAGGTCTCTCTTAAGTTTACCCCGATTTCACCATGACGATGATTTTTTAGGAGTTGTGAACCAGGCTTAAGCGGGGAATATGGATCCCTTCACCTGGAGAACAATAATGATGAAACCAACGTTTTTGCGCTGGGTCGCCATCGCCGCGCTGATGGCAGGCGGTACATTTAGCGTGGCGGCCAACCCGCCAGCGGCGCCTCCGGTCTCTTACGGCGTGGAGGAAGATGTTTTTCATCCCGTGCGGGCAACCCATGGCATGGTGGCGTCGGTGGATGCGCTGGCAACCAAAGTGGGCGTCGATATTCTCAGGCAGGGCGGTAACGCGGTGGATGCAGCGGTCGCCGTCGGCTATGCGCTGGCGGTGACGCATCCGCAGGCGGGGAACCTGGGCGGCGGCGGCTTTATGATGCTGCGCACTAAAGACGGCAAAACCACCGCCATCGATTTCCGCGAAATGGCGCCTTCTCAGGCGTCCCGCGATATGTTCCTCGACGATCAGGGTAACCCTGACAGCAAAAAATCCCTGACTTCGCATCTCGCCACCGGCACGCCGGGCACCGTTGCGGGCTTCTCGCTGGCGCTGGAAAAATACGGCACGATGCCGCTGAACAAGGTGGTGCAGCCTGCCATCAAGCTGGCGCGCGACGGCTTTGTGGTAAACGATGCGCTGGCGGACGACCTCAAGACCTACGGCAGCGAAGTGATTCCGAATCACGAAAACAGCAAGGCCATCTTCTGGAAAGACGGTGAGCCGCTGAAGAAGGGCGATAGGCTGGTGCAGAAGAACCTCGCCAAAAGCCTGGAGCTGATTGCTGAGCACGGTCCGGATGCCTTCTACAAAGGGGCAATTGCCGACCAGATTGCCGAAGAGATGCAGAAAAACGGCGGGCTCATCACCAAAGCGGATCTGGCGGAATACAAGGCGGTGGAGCGCGAGCCGATTAGCGGTACCTATCGCGGATACGAGGTCTTCTCCATGCCGCCGCCGTCCTCCGGCGGGATCCACATCGTGCAGATCCTCAATATTCTCGAAAACTTCGATATGAACAAGTTCGGCTTCGGCAGCGCGGACGCCATGCAGGTGATGGCGGAAGCGGAAAAACGCGCCTACGCCGACCGGTCGGAATATCTCGGCGATCCGGACTTCGTGAAGGTGCCGTGGCAGGCGCTGACCAACAAGGCGTATGCCAAATCCATTGCCGATCAGATCGACATCAACAAGGCTAAACCGTCGAGCGAGATCCGCCCCGGCAAGCTGGCGCCGTATGAAAGCAACCAGACCACCCACTTCTCGGTGGTGGATAAAGACGGTAACGCGGTGGCGGTGACGTACACGCTCAACACCACCTTCGGCACCGGGATTGTGGCGGGCAACAGCGGTATTCTGCTGAACAACGAGATGGATGACTTCTCTGCCAAACCGGGCGTGCCGAACGTCTACGGGCTGGTGGGCGGCGATGCGAATGCAGTAGGGCCTAAGAAACGTCCGCTGTCTTCTATGTCGCCCACCATTGTCGTGAAAGACGGGAAAACCTGGCTGGTGACCGGCAGCCCTGGCGGCAGCCGTATTATCACTACCGTGCTGCAGATGGTGGTGAACAGCATCGACTTTGGGATGAACGTCGCCGAAGCGACCAACGCTCCGCGTTTCCATCACCAGTGGCTGCCGGACGAGCTGCGCGTCGAGAAGGGCTTTAGCCCGGACACCATCAAGCTGCTGGAACAGCGCGGGCAGAAGGTGGCGGTGAAGGAGGCGATGGGCAGCACCCAGAGCATTATGGTCGGGCCGGACGGGGCGCTGTTTGGCGCGTCGGACCCGCGGTCGGTGGATGATTTATCGGCGGGGTATTGATGGTTTGCCGGGTGGCGGCTTCGCCTTACCCGGCCTACGTTTTTCATTCCCTCTCCCTGTGGGAGAGGGTTAGGGTGAGGGCAACAAACTACTTCATTCGCGCCATATAATACGCGTCCACATATTCACCGTTGCGCAGGGCATAGCGTTTGCCGGTGCCTTCAATTTCGAACCCGTGTTTTTTGTACACCGCAATCGCCGGTTCGTTATCGACAAATACCGTCAGCTCAATGCGGTCAACGCGCAGCCAGTTATCGCACATATCAATCATGGTGCGCATCAGAGCGCTGGCAACGCCCCGGTTTTGCCACTGCGCGCCGACACAAATCCCAAAATCAGCCACATGGCTGCGGCGCGGGCGTTGCGCGACGACGATGCACAGATGGCCGGCGACATGACCTTCTATGCAGGCGACGAGCTGCTTGATGCCGGGCTGGTCGGATAGCCGTTCTTGCCACATTTGCTCAGAGGGATGAGGAACCTGTAGTGTGTTGTGGTACACCTCCGGCTGGGCGTGGATCTGACGAATGGCGTCATAATCTTTCGGTTCCGCATGGCGTATCACTATCTCACTCATTCCTTATTCCTCAGTCAGTTAAACGTCCCTTTCAACATCAATGACTTTAAAATTTGAGTCAACCGCTATTTTTTGCAAAAAGTATTGGACAAGTGCGAATGAGAATGATTATTATTGCTCTGCATTCAGGAAGACCGCTACGGGAACCTGAAAGCACGACATTGCTCACATTGCTTCCAGTATTACTTTAGCCAGCTTTTAGCTGGCTTTTTTTTTGTTATGGTTAGACTCAGTAACCTTCCAAAAGGACTGAGCCATGACACTACATTGCGCATTTATTGGATTTGGTAAAAGTACGACCCGCTACCACCTGCCGTATGTTCTCAACCGTAAAGACAGCTGGCACGTCGCGCACATCTTCCGCCGCCGCGCGAAGCCGGAAGAGCAATCCCCGCAGTATTCTCATATCCATTTCACCAGCGATCTTGATGAAGTACTTAACGATCCGCAGGTCAAACTGGTTGTTGTCTGCACCCACGCCGACAGCCATTTTGACTATGCGAAACGCGCGCTGGAAGCGGGTAAAAACGTGCTGGTGGAAAAGCCGTTCACCCCAACTATCGCCGAAGCAAAAGTGCTGTTCGCGCTGGCGAAAAGTAAAGGCCTGACCGTTACGCCGTATCAGAACCGTCGCTTTGACAGCTGCTTCCTGACGGCGAAAAAGGCGATTGAAAGCGGCAAGCTGGGCGACATTGTGGAAATCGAAAGCCACTTCGATTACTACCGTCCGGTGGCGGAAACCCAACCCGGCCTGCCGCAGGACGGCTCGTTCTATGGTCTGGGCGTGCATACGATGGACCAGATCATCTCTCTGTTTGGCCGACCGGACCACGTGGCGTATGACATCCGCAGCCTGCGTAACAAAGCCAACCCGGACGACACCTTTGAAGCGCAGCTGTTCTACGGCGACCTGAAGGCCATCGTCAAAACCAGCCATCTGGTGAAAATCGACTATCCGAAATTTATCGTTCACGGCACCAAAGGATCGTTCATTAAGTACGGCATCGACCAGCAGGAGACCAGCCTGAAGGCCAACATCATGCCGGGTGAACCGGGCTTTGCGGCGGATAATTCCGTGGGCGTGCTGGAGTATGTGAACGATGAGGGCGTAACGGTCAGGGAAGAGCTGAAACCGGAAATTGGCGACTATGGCCGCGTCTACGATGCGCTATACGAAACCCTCACAACCGGCTCGCCGAATTACGTCAAGGAATCTGACGTTCTGACCAACCTGGAAATCCTCGAACGGGCCTTCGAGCAGGCTTCTCCTGCCACGGTAACTCTCGCGAAATAAGCAAAAACGGCTCCTCTGCGCTTGTTCATAATTTTTGAACAGAGGAGTCAATTTTCACCCTCTATGATCCCAGGCGGTTTGCGTCCACACTTACTCCATCGAAACGAACTGAGGGTGAAACAATGATCTACTTACGCAAAGCAAACGAACGTGGTCACGCGAATCATGGCTGGCTGGACTCATGGCATTCATTCTCGTTTGCCGACTACTACGACCCGAACTTCATGGGCTTCTCCGCACTGCGCGTGATTAACGACGACGTGATTGATGCAGGCCAGGGCTTCGGTACCCACCCGCACAAAGACATGGAAATCCTGACCTATGTGCTGGAAGGGGCGGTGGAACACCAGGACAGCATGGGCAACAAAGAGCAGGTTCCGGCGGGTGAGTTCCAGATTATGAGCGCGGGTACCGGGGTGCGTCACTCCGAGTACAACCCGAGCAAAACGGAAAAACTGCACCTGTATCAAATCTGGATCATTCCAGAAGAGACCGGCATCACGCCGCGCTACGAGCAGCGCCGCTTCGACGCGAAACAGGGCAAACAGCTGGTGCTGTCCCCGGATGCGCGTGAAGGTTCTCTGAAGGTGCATCAGGATATGGAACTGTACCGCTGGGCGCTGGCGAAAGACGAACAGTCTGTGCACCAGATTGCCGCCAACCGCCGCGTCTGGATCCAGGTGGTGAAAGGTGAAGTATCCATCAACGGCACCAAAGCGACAACCGCCGATGGCCTCGCCGTCTGGGATGAGCAGGCGCTTTCCGTGCATGCCGACAGCGAAAGTGAAATTCTGCTGTTTGACCTGCCGCCGGTGTAATAAATCATAAATAAATGCCCATCCTTCCCTTTGACAGGGGAAGGATGGGCTTTGTCCGTGATAAACTGAGCAAATCTCTCACTTCAAGATTTCTCAGGACGATGAAAAAGAAACGCCCCGTACTTCAGGATGTCGCCGATCGCGTCGGTGTGACCAAAATGACGGTCAGCCGTTTTTTACGTAACCCGGAACAGGTTTCCGTGGCGTTGCGTGGCAAGATTGCCGCGGCCCTTGATGAACTGGGTTATATCCCCAACCGCGCGCCCGATATTCTCTCCAATGCGACCAGCCGTGCGGTGGGCGTCCTGCTTCCTTCCCTGACCAACCAGGTTTTCGCCGAAGTTTTGCGCGGCATTGAAAGCGTCACCGATGCTTTTGGCTATCAGACCATGCTCGCCCACTACGGGTACAAGCCGGAACTGGAAGAGGAACGTCTTGAATCGATGCTTTCCTGGAACATCGACGGCCTGATTTTAACGGAACGTACCCACACTGCCCGCACGCTCAAAATGATTGAAGTGGCCGGTATCCCGGTGGTGGAGCTGATGGACAGCCAGTCGCCGTGCCTCGACATCGCCGTGGGGTTCGATAACTTCGAAGCGGCGCGCCAGATGACGGCGGCGATCATCGCTCGCGGTCATCGTCATATCGCCTATCTGGGTGCGCGTCTTGATGAACGTACTATCATCAAACAGAAGGGATACGAGCAGGCGATGCTCGACGCGAACCTAACCCCGTACAGCGTGATGGTGGAACAGTCCTCTTCCTATACGTCGGGTATTGAGCTGATGCGCCAGGCACGACGCGAGTATCCGCAACTGGACGGTATTTTCTGTACCAACGATGACCTTGCGGTCGGTGCGGCGTTTGAGTGTCAGCGTCTGGGGCTCAAGATCCCGGATGATATGGCAATTGCCGGTTTCCACGGCCACGACATCGGCCAGGTGATGGAGCCGCGTCTGGCGAGCGTCCTGACCCCGCGTGAACGTATGGGCCGCATTGGCGCAGAACGCCTGCTGGCGCGCATTCGTGGCGAGACGGTTACCCCAAAAATGTTAGATTTAGGTTTCACCTTGTCACCGGGTGGATCTATTTGAACTGACAAATTTGAAGTAGCTCACACTTATTCACTTCGCGCACGTTTGGATATTGCTTCTCTTTTGCCCCGGCAGGACAATGTTACCGATAACTGTTACCCGTAACAATTGACTGAGGGACACCCTTTGAGCACGACTAATCACGATCACCACGTCTACGTCCTGATGGGCGTTTCCGGTAGCGGGAAATCAGCCGTAGCCAGCGAAGTGGCGCATCAACTCCAGGCTGCGTTCCTTGATGGCGACTTCCTCCATCCGCGCAGCAACATCATGAAAATGGCCTCCGGCGAGCCGCTGAACGACGACGACCGCAAACCGTGGTTGCAGGCGCTGAATGACGCCGCGTTCGCCATGCAGCGCACCAACAAAGTCTCCCTGATTGTCTGCTCTGCGCTGAAAAAAACCTACCGCGACCTGCTGCGCGACGGTAACCCGAACCTCTCTTTCATCTACCTGAAAGGGGACTTCGAGGTGATTGAAAGCCGCCTGAAGGCGCGTAAAGGTCACTTCTTCAAAACCCAGATGCTGGTGACGCAGTTCGAAGCGCTGCAGGAGCCGGGTGAAGATGAGAAAGACGTCTTAGTGGTTGATATCGATCAGTCACTGGAAGGTGTTGTTGCCAGCACCATCGAGGTCATTAATAAAAGGCAGTAAGTTTTGAGTACATTAACGCTAGTTTTGACAGCAGTGGGTTCCGTGTTGCTGCTGCTGTTTTTAGTGATGAAGGCGCGTATGCACGCTTTTGTCGCTTTGATGGTGGTTTCTATAGGTGCAGGTCTCTTTTCCGGTATGCCGCTCGACAAGATCGCCGCGACGATGGAAAAAGGGATGGGAGGCACGCTGGGCTTCCTGGCGATTGTGGTCGCCCTTGGCGCGATGTTTGGCAAGATTTTGCACGAGACGGGCGCGGTCGACCAGATTGCCGTCAAGATGCTGAAATCCTTTGGCCACAGCCGCGCGCACTACGCGATTGGTCTGGCTGGCCTGATTTGCGCGCTGCCGCTGTTCTTCGAAGTGGCCGTTGTGCTGCTGATAAGCGTCGCGTTCTCCATGGCGCGCCATACCGGCACTAACCTCGTGAAGCTGGTTATTCCGCTGTTTGCGGGCGTGGCGGCAGCCGCAGCGTTTCTGCTGCCTGGGCCTGCGCCGATGCTGCTGGCGTCCCAGATGCACGCTGACTTTGGCTGGATGATCCTGATTGGCCTGTGCGCGGCAATACCGGGGATGATTATTGCCGGTCCGCTGTGGGGCAACTTCATCAGCCGTTACGTTGAGCTACACATTCCGGATGACATCACCGAGCCGCACCTGGGCGAGGGCAAAATGCCGTCCTTCGGCTTCAGTCTGTCGCTGATCCTGCTCCCGCTGGTTCTCGTGGGACTGAAAACCATCGCCGCGCGCTTTGTGCCGGTGGGTTCCAGCGCCTACGAATGGTTCGAGTTCATCGGTCATCCGTTCACGGCGATCCTGGTGGCGTGTCTGGTGGCGATTTACGGCCTGGCGATGCGTCAGGGAATGCCAAAAGACCGGGTGATGGAGATCTGCGGTGCCGCGCTGCAGCCGGCGGGCATTATCCTGCTGGTGATCGGCGCTGGCGGCGTGTTCAAGCAGGTGCTGGTGGATTCCGGCGTAGGCCCAGCTCTGGGCGAAGCGCTGACCGGGATGGGCCTGCCGATTGCGGTCACCTGCTTCGTGCTGGCCGCGGCGGTGCGCATCATCCAGGGTTCCGCAACCGTGGCGTGCTTAACCGCCGTGGGTCTGGTGATGCCGGTGATTGAACAGCTGAACTACTCCGGTGCGCAGATGGCCGCGCTGTCTATCTGTATCGCGGGCGGTTCGATTGTGGTCTCTCACGTTAACGACGCGGGCTTCTGGCTGTTCGGTAAATTTACCGGCGCCACCGAAGCGCAAACCCTGAAAACCTGGACGCTGATGGAAACCATCCTTGGCACAACGGGCGCCATTGTCGGGATGATTGCTTTCACACTGCTGAGCTGAATGCGGTGATTTAACAAGGCTCAAAAATAAGGCCTGGTAGCGTTAACGCTTACCGGGCCTTTATATTATGCAGAACGCCAGGCCGGGTCAGGTGAAACCACCAACCTGGCTTTTTCACATCACTCGCCCTGCGTCGCGCTCTCGATCGTCAAACGCACATCCGACGTAATGAGTTCGGCCAGCATCTGGTACACCTTCAGCGTCTCTTCCGGCTCGGCATCTCCCGTATCGCTGATGTAGCCTTCATCACGCAGCGTCAGGACCAGAGAGCTGAAGACCGCTTTGTCGAAGAACTCCGGGGCGTTAATGCCGTGCAGAACGGACAGGCGCTGTGCCAGCGTCCGGCTCTCTTTCTCCAGCGTGCCGCGGTTGATAGACGGGTTCGCACTCAGCAGCCAGAACGTAATGGCGTAGCGCTGCAGCGTTTCGCGCGCACCGGCCGCAAGCAGTTGCAGGGTTCGGGAACGCGACGGATTGATGTGCAGCTCGTCGTTTGAGACGGTGATCAGCCCCTGACGACGCAGCTCTTCCGTCAGTTTGTCCAGTTCGCCCGCCAGCTCGTCTTTGCTCCAGCGCAGGAACAGCTCCGCTTTCAGCATCGGATAGAGCGTCTCAACGTGACGCAATAGCTCCTGACGCGAAATACGGCGATGCTGGGTGATGATAGCCGCCATGAGTGACGGCAGCATCAGCATATGGGTGATGTTGTTGCGGTAGTAGGTCATCAGCACTGCCTGCTCGCGCGGCAGAATAATGATGTCGCCGATCGTGTCCTTTTCGACTTCAAACTTGTTCATCTGCAGCGCGTGATCGATAAGCTCACTGGCGGTAGCAGAAGGCACGGTTGAATCAACGGAATACGGCACGTTGCGCATCATGTCCAGATAGCAATCCAGCTGCTCCGTGAGCTGTTCGCGGGTCAGCGAGCGCTGACGCGAAGCCAGAAGCGCCGTACAGCACAGGTTCATGGCGTTAGCCGCACCGGCGTTGTTAATACGCACCATCAACTCGGACGCGATGCCGTTGACCGTTGGCGTCAGCCAGGCCGGACGAATCGCTTCGATAGGATCGATGGATTCACGCCACTCGGGAACGTGATGGTTCAGATACGTCATCAGCGGCATCGGTTCGCCGAAGTTCACGTAGCCCTGACCGAGATTGCGTAGCTTGCTCAAGCCGCGAAGCATCTGCGGCAGGCTCTCTTTCTCTTTGGTCGCACCGCGCAGCTCTTTGGCGTACGTGCCCACTTCCATCACGTGCTCATAGCCAATGTAGATTGGCACCAGCGTGATTGGACGGGTTCCTCCGCGCAGCATCGCCTGAATGGTCATCGACAGCGTGCCGGTCTTCGGATCGAGCAGACGTCCGGTACGGGAACGACCGCCCTCCACGAAGTACTCCACGGAATAGCCGCGGCTGAACAGCTCGCCCAGATATTCGCGGAACACGGTGGAGTAGAGCTTGTTGCCCTTGAAGGTGCGACGGATAAAGAACGCGCCCAGGCGGCGGAAAATCGGACCTGCTGGCCAGAAATTCAGGTTGATACCGGCAGCAATGTGCGGCGGTACCAGCCCCTGGTGATAGAGCACGTAGGAAAGAAGCAGGTAGTCCATGTGGCTGCGGTGGCAGGGAACATAGACAATCTCATGGCCATCGTGCGCCAGCTGACGCACACGTTCAGCATTATGAACGTTGATGCCCTGATACAGGCGGTTCCAGGTAAAGCCGAGAATACGATCGGACAGGCGAATCATCTCGTAAGAGAAGTTCGCTGCAATCTCTTCCATCAGCGCAATGGCGTTCTGCTGGGCTTTCTCATGCGATATTTTCTTGCTGCGCGCTTCGTCTTCAACGGCGCGGGCAATCGCTTTGGAGGCCAAAAGCTTGTTGAACAGATCCTGACGCGCCGGGAGACGCGGCCCTACGGCAGCGAGGCGCTGGCGGGCGAAGTGCATACGCGCCACGCGCGCCAGTTTTTGCGCGATTATCTTGTCGGTACCGTGCTCGTCCGCCATACGACGCAGCGAAACGGAAGGGGAGAAACGCACAAAGCTGTCGCGTCCCAGCCAGGAGACCGCGAAGAACTTCTGAATGCCGTTAAGCATGCGCAGCGGCGGGTTCTCTTCACCTTTTTCACGGCCCGGACGACGACCAAACATCACCGACACCGGCACCATCTGCACATCCAGATCGGGGTTGCTGCGGTGCAGGTCGAGATAGTCATGGAACAGCTTGATGGACTCTTCTTTTGGCGTGTAGTAGGTAAACACGCGCGGTCCACCGTGAATGAACACGTAGCGCGGCAGCAGCGTACCGTCAACTTCAAGCGGTTCAAGCGGGTCCGGTAAGTCATGCGCCAGACACTGGGCGCGCAGCGTCAGTAAGTCTGCCTTCGAGTTATAAGGCAAAACGTACATAATAGGACGCGAGGTATCGAGCCCCAATTCCAGCGCGGGTTCTGCTGGGATAGACTTGCTTTTTACCAGGATGCTTAATGGTAAATTAAGTAATTTGTAGTAAATTCGTGGCCAGCCGGACATAAACGATGTAAAGCCTCTGGTTAATAATGCAATTGCGGCGCAAGGATAACAGAAAGCGCGCAAAATTTCTGTTGTTACCCGTCATACTTCAGGCTGTAGCGAAACGCGCTACAGTTCCTGTTACTGACGCTTTTTTTCATAAAAGGTTCTTTTAATGGCCAATAATACCACTGGGTTAACGCGTATCATCAAAGCCGCCGGCTATTCATGGAAAGGTTTCCGTGCCGCGTGGATCAACGAAGCCGCCTTTCGCCAGGAGGGCGTCGCCGCTATCATCGCGGTGATCATCGCCTGTTTCCTTGATGTTGATGCTATTACCCGCGTACTTCTAATCGGTTCCGTGCTTCTGGTGATGATAGTGGAAATTCTTAATAGCGCTATTGAAGCCGTTGTTGATCGCATTGGTTCAGATTTCCACGAGCTTTCTGGCCGCGCAAAAGACATGGGGTCTGCTGCCGTGTTGCTGGCGATTATCACTGCCGTTATCACCTGGGTCACGCTGCTTTGGTCGCATTTCCGATGAGCCTCGAGGAATAATTAAGTCCCTGGTTTTTTGTGCAGTTTTTGGTTCCAAAATCGCCTTTGACTGTATATACTCACAGCATAACTGTATATACACCCAGGGGGCGGAATGAAAGCGTTAACGACCAGGCAGCAAGAGGTGTTTGATCTCATCCGGGATCATATCGGCCAGACGGGTATGCCACCCACGCGTGCGGAAATCGCGCAGCGTCTGGGCTTCCGTTCTCCGAATGCTGCCGAAGAACACCTGAAAGCGCTGGCGCGTAAAGGCGTGATTGAGATTGTTTCAGGCGCGTCACGCGGTATCCGCCTGCTGGTGGAAGAAGAGACGGGTATTCCGCTGATAGGCCGTGTTGCCGCCGGTGAGCCTTTACTGGCACAGCAACATATTGAAGGCCACTACCAGGTCGATCCTGGCATGTTCAAACCGAGCGCAGATTTCCTGCTGCGCGTTAGCGGTATGTCGATGAAAGACATCGGTATTCTTGATGGCGATCTGCTTGCGGTGCACAAAACGCAGGATGTGCGTAACGGCCAGGTAGTTGTCGCGCGCATTGATGATGAAGTTACCGTCAAGCGTCTGAAAAAACAGGGTAACACCGTTCAGCTGCTGCCTGAAAACAACGAGTTCTCCCCGATTGTGGTCGATCTCCGCGAACACAACTTCTCTATCGAAGGACTGGCGGTTGGGGTCATTCGCAACGGTGAATGGCTGTAATCTCTTCCTGACAGGCTATGGCGCCGCTGTAGCCTGCTTCATTCTCCACTCCCGGTATTTTTCATGTCACTGCTGACGGAATCAGATAAGGCATTGTGGCGTCTCGCTCTGCCGATGATTTTCTCCAATATCACCGTGCCCTTGCTGGGGCTGGTCGATACTGCCGTTATTGGTCATCTTGATTCGCCTGTTTATCTTGGCGGCGTGGCGATTGGCGCGACGGCAACCAGCTTCCTGTTTATGCTGCTGCTCTTTTTGCGCATGAGCACCACCGGGCTCACGGCACAGGCTTATGGTGCAAAAGATCCGCTGCGTCTGGCGCGCGCGCTGGTCCAGCCGCTGATCCTTGCGCTTGGCGCGGGAGTGTTAATCGTTTTATTACGTACGCCCCTGATCGACCTTGCGCTCCATGTTGTCGGCGGCAGCGAGGCGGTACTGGCTCAGGCGCGCCGTTTCCTTGAAATTCGCTGGCTCAGCGCGCCCGCCTCGCTGGCAAACCTGGTTCTGCTGGGGTGGCTACTGGGCGTTCAGTACGCCCGTGCACCGGTGATTTTGCTGGTGGTAGGCAACCTTCTCAACATTGTGCTGGATGTCTGGCTGGTAATGGGCCTGCATATGAACGTGCAGGGCGCGGCGCTGGCGACGGCGATTGCCGAATACGGAACCTTGATTATCGGTCTGTGGATGGTCTGGCGCGTGCTGGCGATGCGCGGGATCTCCCTGGCGCTGTTCAAAACCGCATGGCGCGGCAATATCCGTAGGCTGCTGGCGCTCAATCGTGACATCATGCTGCGCTCGCTGCTGCTTCAGCTCTGCTTCGGCGCGCTGACGGTTTTCGGGGCCCGACTGGGGCCAGAAATCGTCGCGGTCAACGCGGTATTGATGACGCTGCTGACCTTTACCGCCTACGCGCTGGACGGATTTGCCTATGCGGTAGAAGCGCATTCCGGGCAGGCGTACGGGGCGCGCGAAAGCGGGCAGCTTAGGGACGTCTGGCGGGCAGCCTGCCGCCAGTCTGGGCTGGTGGCGCTGGCGTTCGGCCTGGTTTACGCCTGCTTTGGTGAGCAAATCGTCGCGTTGCTTACGTCTCTTCCTGCGCTGCGCGAGCTGGCGAGTCACTATCTCATCTGGCAAGTCATCTTACCGGTGGTCGGCGTCTGGTGTTATCTGCTGGACGGTATGTTCATTGGTGCGACGCGCGGAGCGGAAATGCGTAACAGCATGGCGGTCGCGGCGGCCGGGTTTGGTCTGACGCTGCTGACGCTTCCCTGGCTGGGTAATCACGGTTTGTGGCTGGCCCTGGCCGTTTTCCTCTCGCTGCGAGGGATATCGCTGGCTTTTATCTGGCACCGCCACTGGCAAAACAATACCTGGTTCCCTTCACGTCACGATATATCGTGACGGTTAAAGATTCCGAATATCAAATCAACTGCCGAATCCTTAACTACAATAATTATCACGTCCAGCAGAAAAGAACGTAACGGACGTTACGACCCGACGCTTAACTAAGAGGACACGATGATGAATAAAGACGAAATCGGCGGCAACTGGAAGCAGTTCAAAGGTAAAGCGAAAGAACAGTGGGGTAAGCTGACCGATGACGATATGACCGTCATTGAAGGTAAACGCGATCAGCTTGTCGGTAAAATCCAGGAGCGTTACGGCTACGCAAAAGACCAGGCGGAAAAAGAAGTGGGCGACTGGGAAAAACGCAACGACTACCGCTGGTAACCGGGCTATACCCGCAAGTACAAGGAAGTACACCCTGAGGGCGGCCATGAGCCGCCTTTGCTTTTACTACTGCTAACGCGGTTTTTTCTTCACAAGAATAGAGTGGTCGTGCTGACATGCGTCCTGATGACGGCAGGCTTCCACTTCCACGCAGGCAGAGCACAGTCCGTGCGCTTCAATCACGTTATGACGTAGGGCAAAACCCATTTTCGCCGCCAGCGTATGCATAATATCTTCCACGCCTTCCGCAGCCTCTTCTTTCACCACGCCGCAGCGGTCGCAGATAAACATCGCCGATGTATGGGTGGGCTGATCGAACAGATGGCACAACACGTAGCTGTTTGTGGACTCAACTTTGTGCACGAATCCTTGTTCCAGCAGGAAATCCAGGGCGCGATACACGGTCGGAGGTTTCGCCTGCGGCTCGCTTTCGCGGAGCAGGTCCAGCAGATCGTAGGCGCTGATAGCACCCTGCTGCAGGCTCATCAGACGTAAGACTTCAAGGCGCTGCGGAGTCAGGCGCACATTGCGTTGCGCACACAGCTTTTCGGCCTGCGCTAACAGCTCTTTTGTGGACTTATCCATTTAGCACCCCGGATGTTATAGGACGGAAAACCCTCACTTTATCATGTTCTGGTAAAAACGCCGAGGTCCGCCAGTCTGTGCTATACCTGACCCATTGCAAAACGGGAAATAAACAATGAAAAAACCTGACTGTATTCGGCACTGGCGCGACGTTGAAGGCGCGGATGATTCGACCTATCCAGATAGCGATGAGCGTTTTTCTATCGGCGCCCCGTTGGCTCGCAAGCTTGGGCTCGGGCGCATTGGTATCCATCACGAGCGTTTACCGCCCGGGCGCAGGACGTCCTATCCGCATGCGGAAAGCGATGAAGAAGAGTTCGTTTATGTGCTCGAAGGTCATCCAGAAGCGTGGATTAATGGCTATTTATGGAAACTTGAACCGGGCGACAGCGTGGGGTTTCCTGCCGGAACCGGTATTTGCCACACCTTTATCAACAACACGGACGAAGAGGTGCGGTTACTGGTCGTTGGCGAGGCCAACAAAAAGCACAACCGCATCTACTATCCGCTTAACCCCGTGTATGCCGCCACGCGTGAGGATCGCTGGGTAGACCACCCGCCCCAGTTTTTTGGACCGCATGATGGAAAACCTGGGAAAAAATAATTTCCTCTTCTATAAATATTGAGGGCCGTCACAAAATATAACAGGCCGTAAGGGAGTTTTACTTAGGGATAGAAATAGCGGGTCTTTTACTACTTATTCACAGCAATAGTTCGTTCCTGTTTGGGTGATAACAGACAGGGGTTATTTCATAACAGACTATAACGGGCATACTGTGAAAAAAAATTTTAAATTTTCGGTGGTTAGTATCGCTGTTTCCTTGTTTATGGCAAATCAGGCGGGAGCAGCCAATACCTGGACAGAATCACGTAGCGACGCAATGGGTGGCACTGGCGTTGCCTCCGGGAGCTATGGTAGCGGGGCGTTAATCAACCCCGCGTTGCTGGCAAAGGCAAAACCGGACGATGATGTGACGGTCATTTTGCCGTCCGTTGGCGTACAGGTGACGGATGAGGACAATCTTCAGGACGAGATTGATACCATCAACGACAAAATCAATCACTATAAGGATGTGGTTGATGACCTCACGCCAAGGGAGATCATCACCAATCCGTTAGGTTCCATTAATCAATTCCAGGGCGCGGCCAAAGATCTGGCCGATGAGCTGGACTATCTCAAGGGTAAAACCGCACGCGCGACGGCAGGTGCCGGGCTTGCCGTGAGTATCCCTAACGATGTGCTTTCCGTGGCCTTTATGGCGAAAGGCTACGCCCATGGCCGGGTGAGTTCGTCTATCGATCAGCAAGATATTGATTATCTGCGCGGTATTCAACAAAGCAAGGTGGTGGCTGCCGGTGTTGCCCTGGACGCTGCGCTGAACGGCACGGATCAGATCACTAAAAATCTCAACTCAACGGCGTCTGGCCGGGCAGCGATTGTGTCCGACTATGGTGTTGCCGTTGCCCGTCAGTTTGACCTCGGCGGCGTCCCGGTTTCCGTGGGGGTGACGCCAAAACTGCAAAAAACCTGGGTCTATAACTACACCACGTCAATCTACGATTACGACAGTAACAAGTGGAACGACAGCCGCTACCGCACGGACGACACGGGCTTTAACGTCGATGCCGGTATTGCGGCTGATTTCGGCGAACACTGGACGGTTGGCGTGAGCGGGCAAAACCTGATGTCGCGCGATATCGACACCAAAGATATCCGTATCCGCAACGGCCGGACGGGAGAAGTGGTGAGCTACAAAGACACCTACCAGATCCGTCCGCTGGTGACCGCCGGCGCCGCCTGGCATAACGACCTGGTGACGCTGACCGCCGATGGCGATCTGACGGAAACCAAAGGCTTCAAGAGCGAAGATACGTCGCAGTACGTGGGCGTCGGTGCTGAGGTTACGCCGCTCAGCTGGCTGGCGGTGCGTGCGGGCTATCGCGCGGACGTGAAGGGTAACGACAGCAATGTCTTTACCGGCGGTGTCGGCTTCGCGCCGTTCAGTACCGTTCATGTTGACCTGATGGGCCTGTACGGCGAGGACGAAACCTGGGGCGCCGGGGCTCAGCTGAGCATGACGTTCTAAAGTCCACCGGAGGCGCTGCGCCTCCGGCTTTTCTTTGTGCTATAGTAGCGCCCCTTTTCCACCAGATGCTTAAAACTTCGCCATGTCGTCAGAATTACAGACCGCTTTCCCTGCACACCGTTTCTCCATTGCGCCGATGCTCGACTGGACGGACAGACACTGTCGCTACTTCCTGCGCCAGCTCTCCCGCCATACGCTGCTGTACACCGAAATGGTGACCACGGGCGCAATCATTCACGGGAAGGGCGACTATCTGGCCTATAGCGAAGAAGAGCATCCGGTTGCCCTGCAGCTGGGCGGCAGCGATCCGGCCGCGCTGGCGCAGTGCGCGAAGCTGGCGGAAGAACGCGGCTACGACGAGATCAACCTGAACGTTGGCTGCCCGTCCGACCGCGTGCAGAACGGCATGTTTGGCGCCTGTCTGATGGGGAATGCACAGCTTGTAGCGGACTGTATCAAGGCGATGCGCGATGTGGTCTCCATTCCGGTCACGGTCAAAACCCGTATCGGCATTGACGACCAGGACAGCTACGAATTCCTGTGCGACTTCATCAACACGGTATCCGGGAAAGGCGAGTGCGAGATGTTCATCATCCACGCGCGAAAAGCCTGGCTCTCCGGCCTCAGCCCGAAAGAGAACCGTGAGATCCCGCCGCTGGACTATCCGCGCGTGTATCAACTGAAGCGTGACTTCCCGCACCTGACGATGTCCATCAACGGCGGCATCAAGTCGCTGGAAGAGGCCAGAGCGCATCTGGCGCATATGGATGGTGTGATGGTCGGCCGCGAGGCGTATCAGAACCCGGGCATTCTGGCGACGGTCGATCGCGAAATCTTTGGCATCGAAGGCGCGGACACCGATCCGGTTGCCGTCGTGCGTGCGATGTACCCCTACATTGAGCGCGAGTTGAGCAATGGCACTTATCTTGGCCATATCACCCGCCATATGCTTGGCCTGTTCCAGGGTATTCCGGGCGCGCGTCAGTGGCGCCGCTACCTGAGCGAGAATGCGCATAAAGCCGGAGCCGATATTGAGGTGC
This sequence comes from Enterobacter cloacae complex sp. S3, assembly GCF_014930495.1. NCBI lineage: Bacteria > Pseudomonadati > Pseudomonadota > Gammaproteobacteria > Enterobacterales > Enterobacteriaceae > Enterobacter > Enterobacter cloacae complex sp. S3. The sequence goes on from NZ_JADBRD010000052.1 coordinate 45,313, forward strand.
TGGAACATGCGCTGCGACTGGTGGCAGACAAGCGATAACTTTCGCTAAAAGTTCGTCAAATTCACCACGCCCTGCGAACGTTCGCGGGGCGTTTTGCTTTAATAACAACAGGTTAATACTGGCATGATTCTTGTAATGCTTACTTCATTACTCGGGAACTCGTGGGAGATCACCATGCTGGAACTACTTTTTGTGATTGGCTTTTTTGTCATGCTGTTAGCGACAGGCGTTTCGCTGCTCGGCATTCTGGCGGCTATCGTGGTGGCGACGGTGGTCATGTTTATTGGCGGACTGTTTGCGCTGACGATCAAACTATTGCCGTGGCTACTGCTGGCCATTGCGGTCGTGTGGGTGATTCGGGCGATTAAAGCGCCAAAAGTGCCCAGTTATCAGCGCAATAACCGCTTCCGTTACTAAGGTATTGAGGGGTTCGTCACATACTTGTAACTTTTCCGGCGGCATGGCTTAGAACAGAATAGGATTTAGTTATCGAATCTGTCACTATGACTGCCGTTAAAGAATTCATCGAGCTGTACCCTACATACAGCCGAACTAAAAAAAGAAAGGGCTTCCCACGGGAAGCCCAATTTCTTTTTGGGGCTCAGGGAATCAACAAGCTCGACCCCTGCGTTGCCCGGCTCTCCAGCACCTCATGCGCACGCTGCGCATCGGTCAGCGCGAATTTCTGCGCATCTGCCACATCCACTTTGATGACGCCGCTGGCGATCAGCGAGAACAGCTCGTTGCTGGCTTCCTCAAGTTCTTCCCGGTTGGTGATGTATCCTTGCAGGGAAGGGCGAGTCACATACAGCGAACCTTTCTGATTCAGAATACCGAGGTTAACGCCGGTTACCGCGCCTGATGCATTGCCGAAGCTGACCATCAGACCACGGCGCTGCAGACAGTCCAGCGACGCTTCCCACGTGTCTTTCCCCACCGAGTCATACACCACGCGCACTTTTTTGCCGCTGGTGATCTCCTTCAGCCGCTCAACAATGCTCTCTTCACGATAGTTAATCACCTGCCAGGCGCCCGCCTGCAGCGCGCGCTGCGCTTTTTGTGCATTTCCGACGGTGCCGATCAGCTTCGCGCCCAGCGCCTTTGCCCACTGACAGGCGATGAGCCCGACGCCACCCGCTGCGGCATGGAACAGGAACTGCTCGTCGGGCTTAATTTCATAGGTTTTGCGCAGCAGGTAGTAAACCGTCAGACCTTTCAGGAACGAGGCCGCCGCCTGCTCAAAGGAGATGGCGTTAGGCAGCAGGGCGGCTTTATCCGCCGGAATGTTGTGGACGGAGCTGTAAGCGCCCAGCGCAGACTGCGCGTACACCACGCGGTCGCCCTCTTTAATATGCTTAACCGCGCTGCCCACTTTGACGACGACCCCGGCGGCCTCGGTGCCCAGGCCGCTCGGCATTGACGGCGGCGGGTAGAGACCTCCGCGAATATAGGTGTCGATGTAGTTAATGCCGATGGCTTTGTTTTCAACCTGCACTTCGTTTTCGCCAGGCGCGGCAGGGGTGAACTCCACCGCTTTCAGTACGTCTGGCCCACCGTGTTTCTGGAATTCAATGCGCGTTGCCATGCTCCCTCCGTAAGAAAAATATGGTAATCTTTCGACCCACTCTTTATCTCGGTAACTCCATTCACTATGGCAGGAAACAAACCCTTCAACAAACAGACTGAATCTCGCGAGCGTGATTTCCAGGTCGCAGGGTTAAAGGTCCCGCCGCACTCGATTGAAGCGGAACAGTCGGTGTTGGGCGGTTTAATGCTGGATAACGAGCGCTGGGACGACGTCGCCGAGCGCGTCGTGGCGGAAGATTTCTACACCCGCCCGCACCGCCACATCTTTACCGAAATGGCGCGTCTGCAGGAGTCGGGCAGCCCAATTGACCTGATCACGCTCGCGGAATCGCTGGAGCGCCTTGGTCAGCTCGACAGCTGCGGCGGGTTTGCCTATCTGGCGGAACTGTCAAAAAACACGCCTAGTGCGGCGAACATCAGCGCGTATGCCGATATCGTGCGCGAACGAGCCGTCGTCCGCGAGATGATTTCGGTGGCGAATGAGATCGCCGAAGCCGGTTTTGATCCGCAGGGTCGCACCAGCGAAGACCTGCTCGATCTGGCTGAATCCCGCGTCTTTAAAATCGCCGAAAGCCGCGCCAATAAAGACGAAGGTCCAAAAAACATCGCCGATGTCCTCGACGCCACCGTTGCCCGTATCGAACAGCTGTTCCAGCAGCCGCACGACGGTGTGACCGGGGTAAACACCGGCTATGACGATTTGAACAAGAAAACCGCCGGTCTGCAGCCGTCGGATTTGATTATCGTCGCCGCGCGTCCGTCGATGGGTAAAACTACCTTTGCGATGAACCTCGTCGAAAACGCGGCGATGTTGCAGGATAAGCCGGTATTGATCTTCAGCCTTGAGATGCCCTCCGAGCAGATTATGATGCGTTCTCTGGCGTCGCTGTCGCGCGTGGATCAGACCCGCATTCGTACCGGCCAGCTCGATGATGAAGACTGGGCGCGCATCTCCGGCACCATGGGCATTCTGCTGGAAAAACGTAACATCTATATCGATGACTCCTCCGGCCTGACGCCGACGGAAGTGCGTTCCCGCGCGCGCCGTATCGCCCGTGAACACGGCGGCATCGGCCTCATCATGATCGACTACCTTCAGCTGATGCGCGTCCCGTCGCTTTCCGACAACCGTACGCTGGAAATCGCGGAGATTTCCCGCTCGCTCAAGGCGTTAGCCAAAGAGCTGCACGTACCGGTCGTCGCGCTGTCTCAGCTGAACCGCTCTCTGGAACAACGTGCCGACAAGCGCCCGGTCAACTCTGACCTGCGTGAGTCCGGCTCCATTGAGCAGGATGCCGACTTAATCATGTTTATCTACCGTGATGAGGTTTATCACGAGAACAGCGACCTGAAAGGGATCGCCGAAATTATTATTGGTAAACAACGTAACGGCCCAATCGGGACGGTGCGTCTGACCTTTAACGGACAGTGGTCGCGTTTCGACAACTATGCCGGTCCTCAATATGATGATGAGTAATTTCTAAGGAATTCAAATGCAAGCGGCAACTGTTGTTATTAACCGCCGCGCTCTGCGACACAACCTGCAACGTCTGCGTGAACTGGCGCCTGCCAGCAAGCTCGTTGCAGTCGTGAAAGCGAACGCTTACGGACACGGTCTTCTTGAGACCGCGCGAACGCTCCCCGATGCCGACGCCTTTGGCGTCGCCCGTCTTGAAGAAGCCCTCCGCCTGCGTGCGGGCGGCATTACTCAACCCATTTTGCTCCTCGAAGGCTTTTTCGAAGCCACAGATTTACCGACCATTGCTGACCAGCATCTGCACACGGCGGTACATAACGAAGAACAGCTAACCGCACTCGAAACCGCCGAACTGAGCGAGCCGGTGACCGTCTGGATGAAGCTCGACACGGGCATGCATCGTCTGGGCGTGCGTCCGGAAAGCGCGGAAGCGTTTTATCAGCGTTTATGCCGGTGCAAAAACGTGCGCCAGCCGGTGAATATCGTCAGCCACTTCGCCCGCGCCGATGAGCCCGAGTGCGGTGCGACCGAGCGCCAGCTGGATATCTTTAACACCTTTTGCGAAGGCAAGCCGGGGATGCGCTCGATTGCGGCATCCGGCGGTATTCTGCTGTGGCCGCAGTCGCACTTCGACTGGGCGCGACCGGGCATCATTCTCTACGGCGTGTCGCCGCTGGAGAACAAACCCTGGGGGCCGGACTTTGGCTTCCAGCCGGTCATGTCGCTGGTCTCTAACCTGATTGCCGTGCGTGACCATAAAGCGGGCGAGCCGGTGGGCTACGGCGGTACCTGGACCAGCGAGCGTGATACCCGTCTCGGAGTGGTGGCGATGGGCTATGGTGACGGCTATCCGCGCGCCGCGCCGTCGGGTACGCCGGTTCTGGTCAACGGTCGCGAGGTGAAGATCGTCGGCCGCGTGGCGATGGACATGATTTGTGTCGATCTGGGGCCTGAAGCCCAGGATAAGCCCGGCAACGATGTCGTGATGTGGGGTGAAGGTTTGCCCGTCGAACGCATTGCTGAAATTACGAAAGTGAGTGCTTACGAACTTATCACGCGCCTGACGTCAAGGGTTGCGATGAAGTACATCGACTGAGACTCGCAGATAGTCGTCCAACGGCATTAGCTGCCGTTGGACGCGTAACGCTTATTTCAACACGTTATAGATCGCCTGATTAGTCAAATAATCCGACGCGAGCCCTGACTCCGGACTGAAGCGCGAACCCTGGATGGACGAGAACCGTTTTCCGGTGCTGCCCAACGAGACATAACGCTCCCCCCCATCGTTTTCCGAAATGGTGTACACCGTTTTCTGCATTTCGGCGAATAGCGGAGCGTTACGCTGAATGGCCTGATGCAATTCCAGCAGCTGCACTCCATCCAGATTGAGCTTTTTATCCAGCGTGACGCCCCATCTTTGCAGGCAAACTTCTGCAAAATGACGCACGATCGTGCCGGGCTCATGGACCACTTTTTCCCCGCTATTCCCATTGGCCGAAGCATTCCCTACCAGCGTAGCGTGGCGACCAGACATGGGATAAATATGGACTTTTGTCGCGCTATCGGTCTGTGGAATGACGCACGAGAAACCTTTTGATCGCTCATGTCTGGCATAGAAAGCCACATACTCCTTCACGTTGCTGCCCAGAGTGACTTTGTCCGCCTGGAAATTACCCATACCCGGAACCGGATCGACCGCAAAAATATTCACCGGAATCGTCGTTAAAAGGGGGTCGGCCAGCATTGCATTGGCAAGCATATGGCAGCTAATTCCGCCCCGGCTCCACCCAACAAGGTTCACCTGAGTGGGCAGGATCTGACCCTGGCGGAAGGTTTTGATGATTTGCTGCTGCAGCGCCTGCTGGGTCACTTTACGATCGCCATAGTCATATTTGCGCCACCAAAATGAGCCGGTAACCTCAACGTCCTGAATCGGTACGCCCGCCTTTTTAAGCTGCTCATAGTTTTCTTTTGTGAGCTTCTCACGCTGCCAGTCAACGTGTCCTTTGATAATATTGATCGCATGCTGAACATTCTCATTCCAGCCGCTGCCCAGAAGCTGGGCGCGAAGCTGAGAATATTCTCCGCTTTTGACCCAAAGCTCATCGCTTTGTAGATTGCCGCTCCCCGGACCATCAAGAATGACCCATTCGGCGAACTCTTTACCCTTGTTATTGGCTGCCAGAGAAGAGATGAGCTCGCCGTTCCAGTAATTAGCATGAGACTCATCAAATTTATTAGATCCAGTACCACAGAAATACACTGTTAGTATTGTCATAAATGACCTCATTGAAATATTAATATGTAGGTGGATGGCACGCGTGCAGTAAAATAATAAGTGCCAGCAATATTTCTGGGAATATGCTATTGAGCCCAGGCTGTTTTTAATAACGATAAGATCGTTCTTAATTAAATATGGCTATGTTTAATGTGTAGTACTGCTTAACTTTTTGCTTTGGGTATATGACGTTTGCCTTATGCCGAATGCTGTTTTTACAGTTTTGTAATAGCACGCATACTTAATTTCGGAATAAGTTGGTTGAATAACCTAAGAAAATAGATTTCACACGGGGTTATGCTACGATGAATATATTAATGATCGATGAATTACCGATCTTCATTCACGGTATGAAAACAGAGCTGGAACGCGTCATGCCGGAATGCACTGTTTTTGCAGCGAACAACTTTGAAGATGCACACGCAATTTTAACCTCTATGCCGGTCAGCATTATTTTGCTGGATGGTGAAATGAAGTGCCGTGATTTTATCACTAATTTGATGACAAACTGGCCTGAGCTACCGATCGTGGTGATGTTACGAAAAACGACGGATAAGATATTCAACTTCTACATCCGCCAAAGCATTAAGGGCATTTTTACCAAGGATCTCCCCGCGGAGAAAATCAGCCAGATACTTTGCATGGTTTCCTCGGGGGTGGTCTGTTTTCCGGAGCAAGCCGTGGTCCAGCGAGAACAACCCACTGGCGGTTTGCCAATCTATTCCCTGAGTCGTCGGCAGAAGGAAGTTCTTAAGCTGCTGGCGAATGGAGGAACAAATAAGCAGATCAGCCGGCAATTGAATATCAGCGCAGGTACGGTCAAAGTGCATCTGGAATCCATCTTTCACCGACTACAGGTCAACAATCGGACACAGGCCGCAATGCTCTATTTTAAATATATGACTAATTAGCCGATTTTCAGCAAAGCGAAGGGCTGCAGCCAAAATGCGTTAAAAGAAAAGCGCAACAGATGGACCTCTGTTGCGCTTTGTTTTTTTAACGGTACTGAGATTTGAAATAATATATCACCACCACCAGCGTTCCGAAGTCCTGCAATAGCCAGAATGGAAAGCTGTCACTCAGTATATCAGCACCGGTAAGAATAAATTTCATGTTTAAGCTGCTCTCACCAAAAAAACCAAAGGCGAGGGCGGCTAAGCCAATTTTACACATTACCGGCAGGGCATGGACTCTTCGGCTATAGGCGGCAAACAAAATCAGCAGCGATGTTACCAGGTCGACGAAGATAATAAAGGGAAGCACCCAGCCATTCATTATGTTAAGCATTTATTCTCCATCGGGTTTGTTGTGGGTTAAATCAGGCGGAGAAAGTGACTCATGTCTGACTTTACTTTTAATGACGCTTGCAACATCAAAAATATCGCGCTGCTCATGCCGGCGAAAAAAGTTTGCCAGCCAGACGATCAGGCCATTACTCATTGCCCCGAGGATATACCCTAAACCAAGCGTGATATCGGCCTGATTAAGGTCTATCTTTAACCAGCGGGCTGCTAATCCACCTAATGCGACGGCCGCGCCCATGCTGATTCCACCAAAAATAATGCCTGCCATAAATCGGCTGTGCTGGTGCAATCGCTGCGGTTGCCAGAAAAACGAGATACTGACGCCGCCAAATAAACCTGAAAAAGCCAGCAAGGCTTCACTGATGAGGGTCGGGAGATAGATGTCAGACATACGTTCATCCTCTGCAAGGATAAATCCCCTCGGAAAAGGGGATTTATTATCGTAACGGGCGCTTATTATTGGCAGGGATCCAGCTCAACAATATGCTGATACTTATCGGTCGTAATAAAACGCTGTTGCCCTGACAGGCTGTAAATCAAACGCTTGGGAGAGCGATATCCCTTCACGACATCAACATCCGCGCTAAGCCAGGGCTGACTGGCAGGAAGAGCGCGATGGCTGTATTTATCGCCACCGATCCATTTTTGATTGGTGGGTTTAAGACCCCAAAGCGATTCGCTTTCACTTCCCGACCAGCCGAGGCGTTTGGCCTCATCCGAGGTGATATAGCGGTCGGGCAGGCGCCCAAAATTTTTTATATGACGAAGCGTTGTCGCCAGATCGGTCACGTTATTGACGGGCACCATACCCTGAGAAGATAAAAAGGCGTTGGCTTCCTTTATTTCCTCTTCGCAGGTTGGCATGGCGGCGGTTGCCTGTAACACGTTGAATAACGAAACAGACAGTACGGCCATTTTCACTATGGATAGTGGTTTCATTGTAATTTTCCTGTTGAATTAACTAAGAAATAGCTTCATTTCCGCCTCGCGGCGTCGGGTAAGCCCGGTCAAAACCTTACCGCCTGCCTTATTCCAGCTTTTGAACTGCAGTGCGGCGCCCTGGATATCGCCAGCGTTGAATTTTTTGAGCAGCGTGGATTTCTTTAAATTGCCCACGCCAAGGTTGAAGGCGAACGAAACCAGCGCGTCGAATTGGTTCTGTGTCGAAGCGTTGTTCAGCAGTTTTTTCACGCCGTCCTCGGTGCGTTTCAGATCTTTGCGCAGCAGATCTTTGGCTTCACCGGTGGTAATTTTGGTGAGCTTTTCCATCTCCTCTTTGAGGATCAAATGGCCGTAGCCGATGGTCCATAAACCTACGGCATCGCGATAACGCTCCAGCCTCAGCCCTTCAAACTGGCAAATAAGCTGAATGCCCTTGTCACCTGTACGTTCTGGTTTTTTTTGCATTACGGAGTCTCCTCTGCTTTCGGGCGGGGAATCACCTTGTTGGTGTATTCGTCAATCAAACGCATGACGCTTTCCGGTGGCTCAAGTGCGGTAAATTGCATCTCTACATCGACGTGGCGGCTGTCACGCCCGCCTTTGTTATCGCTGGAAGGCGAAAGGCTGACGTGAAAGCGGCCAAATTCGTTTTCACCGGACTGGCGGGAAGGCGCCTGCATGCCTTCCGTACGGATCGTCAGGTTGACCTTCATCTTTTCCAGCATCAGCCCGCGCGGTGTCGAAAGCGCGACTAAGGGCAGGTCAAAGTAGTGCTTTTCATCCAGCGCCAGCTGTACCGTGCGTGGAATTAACGAACCGTCTTCTGCGGGTTCGAAAAAGGGATCCAATGCCTTCATATACTGCTGAGCAATCAGTTCGTTGGCCGCAGTGGCCGCGTACTGCATCCCACGCGTGATATCTTCAAGCGAGATCGGCACGCCGGGAATATCGGCTGGAGGCGCTGGAGGCGTGTTTTCCTGTACCGGTGGCGTGCCTTCATCCTCTTTGCCCGCCCTGTTTTCCGGCTCCTCATCCTTGCCGCCGCGCAGCCATTTTTTAAAAGACATATTTCGCTCCTGGAAAAAGGGCTACCCGGGTAGCCCCTGCGTTACGGAATCGCACGTATGTCGCGGCGTGGAAGATTATTGCGCGGCGACAGGCTTGGTTTTGGCGTTGGTCAGGTAATCAATCACGCGCTGCAGAGCTTCAGGTGGCTCCTGGCGTTTAATCTGGGTATGAATGGAATATTTCGCGCGTGTATCGGTCGAACGGGTCTGCTCCGATTTATGGGAGACCTTGCCGGTCATTTTCGCTTTGAAAACACCCCAGCCGACGGACGCTTCCACGGAGGCCTCCGCTTCGGTGCTGCTGGAACTGGCTTCGCTCTGGCTCACTTCCAGCTCAAAGTCGATAGTGCCGTCCTCAATGCAGATGATAGGGTGGGTGACCGCCGCCAGGAGCGGAATACTCATCTTGCGAGTCACGCTGCCTTTATTGACCCCCTGTTCGTCTACCACGGTTTCGTCGTAATCGAACTCGATCGCGACAGCTTTGCCGTCTTTAATACAGACGGAGAGCAGGAAGTCGGTATAGGCCTTGCTCGCCTGGACCTGTGCTTTGATCATCGCCTGCAGCGGACCGCCGATCATATGTTCCAGCGGCAGGGCGTTAATAACTGAACCAATAAATTGTGAATCCATGATGTGAACTCCTTGAATCAGTGAATGCGCGGTTGCGCAGGAGCCACATTACGGAAAGCGAGAAGGGGAAAATATTGGGTAAATGTCATGGCGAGAGGACGCAAAAAACCTATGCCGATCGCAGGATAATCTTAAGGGGTGGTGTTGAGTGATATTCCGGTTTATTGTTGAAATCCCTGCCTCATCGAATTCCGGAGAACCATCGCGTGTTTCAGAAAGTTGACGCCTATGCCGGCGACCCTATCCTCTCCTTAATGGAGCGTTTCAAAGAAGATCCTCGCAGCGACAAAGTGAACCTCAGCATCGGTCTGTATTACAACGAGGATGGCATCATTCCTCAATTAAAAGCCGTTGCCGAAGCTGAGGCGCGTCTGAATGCTGTTCCACACGGTGCTTCTCTTTATCTGCCGATGGAAGGGTTAAACGCCTACCGCAACACCATCGCTCCGCTGTTATTCGGTGCCGATCACGCGGTGCTCGCGCAAAAGCGCGTGGCGACCATCCAGACGTTGGGCGGCTCGGGTGCGCTGAAAGTGGGTGCAGACTTCCTGAAAAAATACTTCCCGGATTCAGGCGTATGGGTCAGTGACCCGACGTGGGAAAACCACGTTGCGATCTTCGAGGGCGCAGGTTTCAACGTGGCGACCTATCCGTGGTTCGACAGCGAAACGAACGGCGTGCGCGTCGAAGCGCTGCTGGAAAAACTGAACACCCTGCCGGCGCGCAGCATTGTGCTGCTGCACCCATGCTGCCATAACCCGACCGGGGCGGATCTCACCAACGCCCAGTGGGATGCGGTGATTGAGGTACTGAAGGCCCGCGACCTGATTCCGTTCCTCGACATTGCCTACCAGGGCTTTGGCGCGGGCATGGAAGAAGATGCTTACGCCATCCGCGCCGTGACCAGCGCCGGGCTGCCAGCGCTGGTCAGCAACTCCTTCTCTAAAATCTTCTCCCTGTACGGTGAACGCGTTGGCGGTCTGTCCGTGGTCTGTGAAGACGCCGAAGCGGCGGGTCGCGTCCTGGGCCAGCTGAAGGCGACGGTGCGCCGTATTTACTCCAGCCCGCCAAACTTTGGTGCGCAGGTGGTGGCGACGGTTCTCGGTGACGAACAGCTGAAAGCGTCCTGGCTTGCCGAAGTGGAAGCGATGCGTAAGCGCATCCTGTCCATGCGTCAGGAGCTGGTTAACGTGCTGAAAGAGGCCGTGCCGGGACATAACTTCGACTATCTGCTCAAGCAGCGCGGGATGTTCAGCTATACCGGTCTGAGCGCGGCGCAGGTCGATCGTCTGCGGGAAGAGTTCGGCGTCTACCTGATCGCCAGCGGCCGTATGTGCGTGGCGGGCCTGAATGCCAGCAACGTTCATCGCGTGGCGCAGGCGTTTGCTGCTGTAATGTAAGCACTTACCAACCGACCCTCTCCCCGTGGGAGAGGGCTGGGGTGAGGGTATCAGGCCGCACAAAAACGTTGCCCGGCATTCTGTGATCGTCTTCTTTTTATTCCGCTTCATAAGCAAAAACTCCTTCCCTTCACCTCCCGCTGGGGTTATGGTCGGATAGTTTTTTGACCATCCGCTCAAATTAAAACGATAACAAACTGAATATTCAGGGGAAAATATGCGCAAGATCACACTGGCGCTCAGCGCCGCCTGCTTATTGTTCTCGCTTAACAGCGCCGTCGTCGCGCGAGCTTCTGCCCCGACGCCGCTTTACACCGGCACCACCGCCGCCATTCTCGCCGAGCAGGCGCCCATTCACTGGGTTTCCGTGGCTCAAATCGAAAACAGCCTGATCGGCCGCGCGCCAATGGCCGTGGGTTTTGACATTGACGATACCGTACTGTTCTCAAGCCCTGGCTTCTGGCGCGGGAAGAAAACGTATTCACCCGACAGCGAAGCGTATCTGAAGAACCCGGAATTCTGGGAAAAAATGAATAACGGCTGGGACGAATTCAGCATCCCGAAAGAGGTTGCCCGTGCGCTTATTGCCATGCACGTGAAGCGCGGTGACAGCATCTACTTTGTTACCGGCCGCAGCCAGACCAAAACCGAAACCGTCTCTAAAACGCTGCAGGATGATTTCCAGATCCCGGCGACCAGCATGAATCCGGTCATTTTTGCCGGTGACAAAGAAGGGCAAAACACCAAGACCCAGTGGCTGGAAAAGAAAAATATCAAAGTATTCTACGGCGATTCGGATAACGACATCACCGCCGCGCATGACGTGGGGGCCAGAGGGATCAGGGTATTGCGCGCCTCTAACTCGACCTATCGACCGCTGCCGATGGCCGGAAAGTTTGGCGAAGAGGTAATCGTCAACTCGGAGTATTAAGTATCCGGCAGCGGGTTTGACTCTTTTTTAATCAAATCTCGCTGCTGCGGGTTTTACCTTTCGTCTTCTTGCTGCACACTTAGAAAGATTCATCTTTCATCACGGAGCAGCACATGTGGTACCAACAAACCCTGACCTTAAGCGCTAAACCACGCGGATTTCACCTGGTGACGGATGAAGTCATCGGGCAACTCCGCGATCTGTCGCGGGTGAAAACGGGTTTGCTGCATCTGCTGCTTCAGCACACGTCAGCCTCTCTCACGCTTAATGAAAATTGCGATCCCACCGTCCGGTCCGACATGGAGCACCATTTTCTGAAGAGTGTCCCGGACAACGCGCCTTACGAGCATGACTATGAGGGGGCGGACGATATGCCTTCGCATATTAAATCCTCCCTGCTGGGCGTATCGTTGATGCTGCCGGTTCACAACGGCCGACTGCTGTTGGGTACGTGGCAGGGGATCTGGCTGGGAGAGCATCGCATTCACGGTGGTTCGCGTAAAATTATCGCCACGCTACAAGGGGAATAAAGATGACAATTTCGGAGATACTTCAGTACTGCATGAGCAAGCCCGGCGCGGAGCAGAGCGTTCATAGCGACTGGAAAGCCACGCAGATAAAAGTGGGAGATGTCCTGTTTGCGATGGTGAAAGAGGTGGAAGGCCGTCCGGCGGCGTCGCTGAAAACCAGCCCTGAACTGGCGGATTTGCTACGTCAACAGCATGATGACGTGAGGCCGAGCAAGCACCTCAATAAGGCGCACTGGAGCACCGTCTATCTGGATGGATCGATTCCTGGCTCGCAGATTTACTACCTGGTGGACGCGTCCTATCAGCAGGCGGTTGAGCTGCTGCCGGAAACCACCCGACAGCAACTCTCCGTGTGACAATTACAGCAACGGTTTAAGGAAGCGCGCGGTGTGCGAGGCTTCGCACTCTGCAACGGTCTCTGGCGTACCGGAGACGAGAATTTCACCGCCGCCGCTGCCGCCTTCCGGGCCGAGATCGACAATCCAGTCCGCGGTTTTAATCACGTCCAGGTTATGCTCGATGACCACGATGGTGTTGCCCTGGTCTCTGAGCTGATGCAGAACCTCGAGCAGCTGCTGGATATCGGCAAAGTGCAGGCCGGTGGTCGGCTCGTCCAGAATGTAGAGCGTCTGACCGGTGCCGCGTTTTGACAGCTCACGCGCCAGCTTCACGCGCTGCGCTTCACCGCCGGACAGCGTGGTTGCCGACTGCCCAAGACGAATGTAGGTCAGGCCTACGTCCATCAGCGTCTGCAGCTTACGCGCCAGCGCAGGGACGGCATCAAAGAATTCGCGCGCCTCTTCAATGGTCATGTCCAGCACTTCGTGGATGGTCTTGCCTTTGTACTTAATCTCCAGCGTTTCGCGGTTATAGCGTTTGCCTTTGCACTGGTCGCACGGCACGTAGATATCCGGCAGGAAGTGCATCTCAACCTTGATCACGCCGTCGCCCTGGCATGCTTCGCAGCGGCCACCGCGCACGTTAAAGCTGAAACGTCCTGGCGTATAGCCGCGGGAGCGCGCTTCCGGCACGCCGGCAAAGAGTTCACGTACGGGCGTGAAGACGCCGGTATAGGTTGCCGGGTTAGAGCGCGGGGTACGGCCAATCGGGCTCTGGTCGATGTCGATAACTTTATCGAAATGCTCCAGACCCTGGATGTCGCGGTACGGTGCAGGCTCGGCCAGCGTCGCGCCGTTTAGCGCCGTCTGCGCAATCGGGAACAGCGTATCGTTGATCAGCGTCGATTTACCGGAACCGGACACGCCGGTGATGCAGGTAAACAGGCCAACCGGCAGCGTCAGGGTGACGTCTTTCAGGTTGTTGCCGCGCGCGCCGGTCAGCTTCAGCACTTTTTCCGGATCTGCCGCTACGCGCTGTTTCGGCACCTCAATCTTACGCTTGCCGCTCATGAACTGACCGGTCAGCGACTCGGGCACCGCCATGATGTCCTTCAGCGTCCCTTCCGCGACCACCTGGCCGCCGTGTACGCCAGCGCCAGGGCCAATGTCGATGACGTGGTCAGCCGCGCGGATCGCATCTTCATCGTGCTCGACCACGATCACCGTGTTGCCGAGGTTGCGCAGGTGAACCAGCGTGCCGAGCAGGCGCTCGTTGTCGCGCTGGTGCAGGCCGATGGACGGCTCATCCAGCACGTACATCACGCCGACTAAGCCCGCGCCAATCTGGCTCGCCAGACGGATACGCTGGGCTTCGCCGCCGGAGAGCGTTTCTGCCGAGCGGGAAAGCGTCAGGTAGTTCAGGCCGACGTTCACGAGGAATTTCAGGCGATCGCCGATCTCTTTCAGCACTTTTTCGGCGATTTTCGCGCGCTGGCCGGAGAGCTTCAGATTGTTGAAGAAGTCCATCGCATGGCCGATGCTCATGTCTGAGATGGTCGGCAGCGCGGTGTTTTCCACAAACACATGGCGCGCTTCGCGACGCAGACGCGTTCCTTCACAGGTGGCGCAGGAGCGGTTGCTGATGAACTTCGCCAGCTCCTCGCGCACCGCGCTGGATTCGGTCTCTTTGTAGCGGCGCTCCATGTTGTGCAGCACCCCTTCGAACGGGTGGCGGCGCACGGAGGTATCGCCGCGATCGTTCATATACTTGAACTCGATGTTCTCTTTGCCGGAACCGAACAGGATCACTTTGTGCACGTTCGGGCTCAGGCTCGCCCACGGTGCTTCGACGTCAAACTTGTAGTGCTCTGCCAGCGATTTCAGCATCTGGAAGTAGTAGAAGTTACGCTTGTCCCAGCCGCGAATGGCCCCGCCCGCCAGCGACAGCTCCGGGTTCTGGATCACGCGGTCCGGGTCGAAATACTGCTGGACGCCCAGGCCGTCACACGTCGGGCACGCGCCCGCCGGGTTGTTGAATGAGAACAGGCGCGGCTCGAGCTCGCGCATGCTGTAGCCGCAAATCGGGCAGGCGAAGTTGGCGGAGAAGAGCAGCTCTTCCGCTTTTGGGTCGTCCATGTCGGAGACCACGGCCGTGCCGCCAGAGAGTTCCAGCGCCGTTTCAAAAGATTCCGCCAGGCGCGTGGCGAGATCGTCGCGTACCTTAAAGCGGTCAATCACCACTTCGATGGTGTGCTTCTTCTGCAGCTCCAGCTTTGGCGGGTCGGACAGGTCACACACCTCGCCGTCGATACGGGCGCGGATATAGCCCTGGCTTGCCAGGTTTTCCAGCGTTTTGGTGTGTTCGCCTTTTCGCTCTTTAATGATCGGCGCCAGCAGCATCAGGCGTTTGCCTTCCGGCTGCGACAGCACGTTATCCACCATCTGGCTTACGGTCTGGGCCGCCAGCGGGACGTCGTGGTCCGGGCAGCGCGGCTCACCCACGCGGGCATACAGCAGACGCAGGTAGTCATGAATTTCGGTAATGGTACCGACCGTTGAACGCGGGTTATGCGAGGTGGACTTCTGCTCAATAGAGATAGCAGGGGACAACCCTTCAATGTGGTCGACATCCGGTTTTTCCATCAGCGACAGGAACTGACGCGCGTACGCAGAGAGCGATTCAACGTAACGACGCTGTCCTTCGGCATACAAAGTGTCGAAAGCCAGTGAGGATTTGCCAGACCCCGAAAGCCCGGTCACGACAATGAGTTTGTCGCGAGGGATTATGAGGTTGATATTCTTGAGATTGTGGGTGCGGGCGCCCCGAACTTCGATCTTATCCATTCACCTTTCCCGGTTGGAACACGGATTGCCTGATTTGTTTGAAGGACAAACGGCTGTCAGAAACGGCTAATTATGACACAATTTGACCTGTTTGAATATACAGTATTGGAATGCATTTTCTGATTGGCTGTGTAACAATGTAGAGTCCGCGAGAGATTTCTGAACCGACTACGCAACTATGCAAATTGCCGCGTGGAAATGGTACACTCGCGCGTTTACACTATTAAGAAACGTATTCAGGAGACACGAACATGGCCAGCAGAGGCGTAAACAAGGTGATTCTCGTCGGTAATCTGGGCCAGGACCCGGAAGTACGCTACATGCCGAGTGGTGGCGCAGTTGCCAACATTACGCTGGCTACTTCCGAATCCTGGCGTGATAAAGCGACCGGTGAGATGAAAGAGCAGACCGAATGGCACCGTGTAGTGCTGTTTGGCAAACTGGCCGAAGTGGCCGGTGAGTATCTGCGTAAAGGTTCTCAGGTCTATATCGAAGGCCAGCTGCGTACCCGCAAATGGACCGATCAGGCCGGCGCTGAGAAGTACACCACAGAAGTCGTGGTCAACGTGGGCGGCACCATGCAGATGCTGGGTGGCCGTCAGGGCGGTGGTGCACCGGCAGGTGGCGGTCAGAGCCAGCAGCAGGGCGGTTGGGGTCAGCCTCAGCAGCCGCAGGGCGGCAACCAGTTCAGCGGCGGCGCACAGTCTCGTCCGCAGCAGCAGTCTGCTCCGGCGCCGTCTAACGAACCGCCAATGGATTTCGACGACGACATTCCGTTCTGAAGATGACCTTAGAGTTATCTGTAAAGAATGTAAACATAGACCCCTGTTAATTCAGGGGTTTTTCGTTTCTAGCGCCAAGAAAAGTGTCTTGTATAAATTGGTGATTTTTCACATATAGTCTACCTTGTAATTGTGTACTATTTATGGGTGTGAGTGCATGGAAAAGAACTACAGAGTTACAACATTTGTCATGGATAGTGGCGAGCGCTATTGCATGGTAGTGGATCGTGCTTCTGGCCTTCCCATGTATTACCCAACTTTGTTTTTAACAACCCAAATCCGCAATAAAGGCAATGCCTTCTCAACGACGCTAGCTGCTGCTAACAACCTAGTCTTGTTGTTACGCTTTCTAGAGAGTCGTGACATTAACCTTGAAGAACGGTTATTGACCAAAGATTTCTTCAAGCCACATGAGATGGACGATCTGCGAGACTTTGCTCAGCGCAAGCAAGGCAGGATGCCATCAAAGGCGCTCTCCAATCCTTGGCTGGATGATGAGTTGGCCAATATCGTGGATAACGGAACACAACATTCCCGCCTAACAACGTTTGCCAACTATTTACGCTGGTATGCTATGCATCTCTTAAAGATGCCTGAGCTGGATGTTGGCGAACAGATCAAGACTATGGCGACGCAAATAAAGGTGCGCCGACCGTCTAAAAAGAGCAGAAACAGTACATTGCAAGACAGGTCTTTGAGTGACGTTCAATTGGATGTGCTATTTGAGACGATCAAGCTCGATTCAGAGTGGAATCCTTTTTCAATTGATGTGCAGCGCCGCAATCGGCTGATGATCTTGCTTCTGTATCATCTGGGCATCCGAGGTGGTGAATTATTGAACATCAGAATACAGGACATAGATTTTAGCTCTAACAGGATCCGTATCGTTAGGCGAGCAGATGAACGAGCTGATTCTAGAACCAATGAGCCTAATGCCAAAACCAGAGAACGGCTCATACCGTTGGCTGAATCCTTAGCTCAAGAACTGCACAGTTATATCACCAAAGATCGCCGCAAAGTCCAAAATGCAAAGAAAAATGACTACCTGTTTGTGACTTACAAGCGTGGGCCAACTGTCGGAAACCCTATCTCCAAGGCGGGTTATCACAAAATATTTTCCTTGGTCAAAGATGTATCGCCGCAATTGTACACAGTGACTGGACACTCGCTCCGCCACACATGGAATCGTAAGTTTTCAGAAAGAATGGATGCCATGGATGAGCCAGTCAGCGAAGAACGACAAGAGCAAATCCGTGCGTACTTACAAGGTTGGAAACCGGGCTCAGGAACCGCAGCGACTTACAACAAGCGTTTCATTCAGCAAAAAGGTTTTGAGGCCGCCTTGGCTTTACAAGAGGGAAATGGCACTCGCTTACCAAAGGACATGAAGATTGATGATGAATAACATCTTACCAGCATTGCCTACCGAGAAAATACCTGCAAAATCAAATGGATACTTTTTCACGTTGCATGAAGCTATGTGGAGATTAGATAAAAACAACAATATTTCGGTTGGTATGATACATGACCTTCTGGATCCTGAGACTCTGAGTGGGTTTCTTCATACCCTGTCATTTTATGCCAGGAACCTGTCCGCGGCATACACGAGACATATTTTCCTGTGTTTCTTAGACATGATTCGTGCAACTAAAGCTACTCGTATTGACGATATCATGTTGATTGGATATAGGTCTTCTTTGGATGCGGCTCATGAGCATGAGTTAGCCTGCGTTAGTGTTTTACTGCGAAAGTGGCACAAGCTGGGCTATCCCGGTGTTAGCAAGAACGTGGCGTGTTTGCTGGAGGGATGGAGGTTAAAGGGGGGGCGTAAGGGGGATGCGGTTAAGCGATTGGATCCTCTAAAGGGGCCGTTGACGGATAATGAACTTCAAGCGTTTAACGAGGCGGTTGTACGAGCTTATGAAAAGAGCTTAATTACCATCGCGGAGTTGGCTATGGCTCTTAGCGTCAGTCATACAGGGCGTCGTTCAATCCAGATCTCTCAGCTGCGCGTGGTTGATATTCTCTGCGGAGAAAATGAAAAGGGTGAACCCTTCTATGTGTTGAATGTGCCGCGAGCCAAGCAACGTAACAGCTTTTTTCGCGAAAGCTTCAAGCCCTATGCGATGACTCTCGAACTATGGGCAGTCCTGAGTGCTCAGGCAAGGAATGCTGTTACTCTGGTTGAGAATCGTCTCGGGATTGAATTGCAGGAAGCTGACCGGCAGCAGATCCCTCTGTTTCCTGATCTTGATGTGCTAGCGACCATCCAATCCCCTTATGAATTCTACCAACTGCTTGCCACTGACAAACTCCACATCGCCGCTTCAGTGATAACTAAAACACTCCATTTAATCGTAGAAGAATCAGATATCCGGTCAGAACGTACTGGTGATCTATTGCATATCAATTCTCGCCGCTTTCGGTATACCACGGGCACACGGGCTGCCCGTGAAGGTTTTGGCGAGTTGGTAATAGCGGAACTGCTTGACCATACGGACACCCAAAACGCAGGTGTTTATATCAAGAATATACCCGAGCATGTGAAAATGCTGGATGAGGCGGTTGGTTTTCAATTGGCGCCATACGCTCAGGCATTTGTCGGGGTACTTGTAGATTCAGAGAGGGATGCACATCGAGGTGACGACCCAACCAGCCGTATTCGGACCGAAATAGGTCAAGGTGTTGGAACTTGTGGCGAACATGGCTTTTGTGGCGCCAATGTACCTATTCCTTGCTACACCTGCATGCATTTTCAGCCATGGCTGGATGGCCCGCATGAAGATGTCTATCAGGGCTTGCTTAATGAGCGTGAGCGGGTGAAAGAGATAACTGGCGACATCCAGATTGCTGCCGTGCTTGATCGTAGCATCATCGCGGTGGCAGATGTGATTATGCGTTGCGCTAAACGTCGTGAAGAGCTTGGTAAAGAGGGATTAATTACCAATGGCTGAGATTTTCCAGTTCAAGCCAAAGGCTATTCTGACGGCAGCAGAAAACCTTGGAGCATTCATAGCCAAGTGCCGAGATCAACTGACTGTATTCGGATCCGAACTCAATTGGGATGCTCCTGTGTGGCCAAACATAACAGTGTTCGCCAAGTTGGGCGTTACTACTCGCAAACCAAAACCCCAAGAGATGCAAGATCCAGAGTTCATCGATTTCGCTAAAGCTTATTTCCGTTACCAGCAGGGGCATCATCCCACGGGGACAAAAAATGAAAGTAAGGCCCTCCGAGCGGTTGAGGCGTCTTTGCTTCAAGTAAACGGGAGTGCAAATATTGATGGCCTGTCAATTACTGTGCTTGATGAAGCAGCTGAATTGGCAAGGCAGCACTACTCAGATGGCTCAGCATATAGTTGCGGCCGTGAGATTGAGCGGCTGGCTAAGTTTGTAGTTGAAAACCAGCTTGTACCAAACGCTATACAAGATTGGGTCAATCCAATTCAGCGTGCTAGTGATAAGAATAAAACAGGCAGAGAGGCGAAGAAAAATAGAGAGGAGAAACTGCCCTGTGATATTGCTCTCAATGCGCTGGCCGAAATTTTTGCCACTAATCCAATTAATGAGAGGGATATATTCACATCATCGGTGTTTGCGATGCTGATGTCAGCACCATCACGCATTACTGAAGTTTTGGCTCTACCTGCGGATTGCGAGGTATTTGAAACTGATCGCGAAGGTATAGAACGTTATGGCTGGCGTTTCTTTGCCGGGAAAGGTTACGAGGGTGATATAAAGTGGATACCAAGCGTTATGGTCGAAGTAGCCAAAACTGCCATCGCCAGAGTGAAAACTCTATCACAGAATGCCCGAAGCCTAGCCAAGTGGATTGAGAATAACCCTAACAAGTTTTACCGTCATATTGACTGTCCTGATGTTGCTGATGATAAGCCATTAACGATGGAGGAGTCTTGTATAGCTCTCGGTCTTGCTTGTGAATCCAAAAAGCAATGTCATTCTTCTCTTTATAATCGAGGACTAGTCCAAAAAGATGGTGTGCACACGCTAAATAGTTTGTGGCAGCATACTTTGGCGCGTTTGCCTGATAGTTTTCCGTGGTTCGATAAAGACAAAGGTATTATGTACAGTAATGCTTTGTTTGCACTGAATGCTAATCAGTTTCATGGAAACCGAGGCTGCCTGCCGGTTGAATTGCACAAACCAACCCATAATTTTTTTAACAATGATCTTACGCCTCGTGAGGCCATTGAAGGAAAACATGCCAGTATCTTTGATCGCCATGGTTATCGTACTGAAAATGGAGAGCGGGTCAAATTGACCTCGCATCAGGCTCGACACCTGCTCAACACCATTGCCCAGCGTGGAGGACTGTCAAACTTGGAAATTGCCAAGTGGTCTGGACGGGCAGACGTGAAGCAGAATCGAACCTACAACCACATGACTGAATACGAACTGGTTGGCATGGCTGAACGCCTTGATCCCACAAAAGCGCTATTTGGGCCTGTTGGCGAAGTGGCAAAGCATCTGCCCGTGACTATGCAGGAGTTGAATACCTTAGAGCATGCCGCAGTCCATGTGACGGAGTATGGCTACTGTGTGCATGATTACACCATGAGTCCTTGTGAGAAGTTCCGAGATTGCGTCAACTGTACTGAGCAGGTTTGTATCAAGGGCGATGATACAGAAAAATCAGACCGAATTAAAAAGCGGCTGGTGAAGTCGGAACGATTATTTTCGCTTGCTGAAACGGCTGTGGCAAGCGGCGAGATGGGGGCTGACCGCTGGTATCAGTACCATAAGAAGACCGTTACCAGGCTTCGGGAACTAGTCGCCATTTTAGAAGATCCAAACATTGAAAATGGTACCCAGATTAAGCTCTTGGGCAATGATTTCAGCCAGCTTCGCCGTGTTGTCGCAAAGACTTTGACCTGCTCCCCGTTGATTAGTACACCCCGATGTTAGTAATGTCTTCATAAGCCACATGAGGACATCCCCATGAAGAAGCGTTTTTCCTACAA
>NZ_JADBRD010000053.1:0-945 GCF_014930495.1 Enterobacter cloacae complex sp. S3
TCTACCTAGGAGCGCCACAGCGCGAGGAGCTGGCCGAGGTGGATGTGGACTGGCTGATCGCCGAGCGTCCCGGCAAGGTAAAAACCTTGAAGCAGCATCCGCGCAAGAACAAAACGGCCATCAACATCGAATACATGAAAGCCAGCATCCGTGCCAAGGTGGAGCACCCGTTTCGCTGATCTTGACCCGCCATCTCCGGACAGCTTTTGTATCTTAAGTTAACGATGTCCGCTGCCGTCGATATTCCCTCGGGGAGTGATATCCCAGCGCGCTGTGCGGGTGGTTTTCATTGTAATGTGTGAACGCTGCTGCAAGGTTTCGCAGGGCTGTTCTCACATCTGGTTTTGCCATGAACGCGATATAGTCTTCCTTCATCGTCTTCACGAACCGTTCGGCCATGCCATTGCTCTGCGGGCTGCTCACCGCTGTTGTACACGGCTCCAGATTCAGCTCTCTGGCGAACCTCCGCGTTTCATGCGCGGTATATGCTGAACCGTTATCCGTCAGCCATTGAACCGGTGTGGTCGGCAGCCCGTCGCCGAAGCGCTTTTCCACCGACCTCAGCATCACATCCTGCACCGTCGAACTGTCGTAGCCTCCTGTGCTCGCTGCCCAGTCTATGGCTTCTCTGTCGCAGCAGTCCAGCGCGAACGTGACCCGCAGCTTCTCACCGTTGTCGCAGCCGAACTCGAAGCCATCTGAACACCAGCGCATATCGCTTTCTGCCACCGCGATTTTGCCCTTATGTTCACGCTTCGACCGCTCTGGTTTGTCATGCAGTAACAGCAGATTATGCTCGCTCATAAGCCGGTAAAGCCGTTTGGCGTTCACGGGGGGCAGTCCCTCTGTACGACGTTGCGTACGCAGGATGCCCCACACACGGCGATAGCCGTAACTGGGCATATCGCTGATGATATCGAGGATCGGCACTGTTGCAAAGTTAGC
>NZ_JADBRD010000054.1:0-5578 GCF_014930495.1 Enterobacter cloacae complex sp. S3
TGCACCACCTGGCTGTTCGCATTCCCCGCCGCATCCCGCTGCATCCACAGGTTATTTCCCGCCATGATGTCGCCGCGCCGGTTGGTGATGCTGTCGGCAAACAGCGCCAGGTTATTCCCCGCGTACAGCAGCGCGGTGTTGACGATGGACCCCGGCGCGCTCAGGGTCAGCGAGCCGCGCGTGCCGGTGAAGCCGTCGACGGTAATGTTGCTCCGGCTGGCGACGGTGATGTCGCCCCCGCCCTGCACCGCGCCCGCGGCATTGAGCGCCACGCTGCTGCCGGAGAGCGTGCTGGTGCCGCCGCCGGTGGTGATTTGTCCGTTGTTGCTGAGCTGCCCGCCCGCGTTGAGGTTGACCGCCTGCCCCTGCAGCACGCTGCGGTTATCGATGTCGCCGCCGCTGCTGATGGTCAGGGTCCGGCCTGCCGCCACGGCGGTCCGGCTGGTAAACGCGTTCGTCAGCTGCAGCGTTAAGTCCCCCAGGGAGACCAGCTGGCCGGTCAGGTCCAGCCCCCGGCTCTGCAGCCACAGGTTGCCGCCGCTCAGCAGCCTGCCGCCCGCGCTCTGGGTCACCTGGTCCGCGTCGATGTTCAGCTGCGCGTTGCCGAGCAGCGTGCCGCTGTTGTTCAGCTGGCCGTAGTTAACCGTCAGCTGTCCCGCCTGGGTGGTGCCCTGGCTGGCAAAGGTGGTGCCGGTCAGCGTGGCCCGGTCGGCCACCCACGTGCCGCCGTTAGTGGCGTTTGCCGCATTGAGTATCAGGTCGGTGGCCTGCAGCCAGCCGGTACCGGTGAACTGCGGCGTGCCGAGCGTCAGGCGCGCGCCGGAAAGCAGCCTGCCGTCGTTACGCGCCTGCGAGGAGGCGGTCACGCGCGTCTCGCCGCCGCCCTGAATCAGGCCGTAGTTAAACAGCGCGGGCGTGGTCAGCGTCAGGCCATCGCGGCTGACGATTTCGCCCCCGCTGCTGTTGGTCAGCGTGCCGCTGAGGGCCAGCGTCGCGCCGTTATCGCCCTGCAGACGTCCGCCGTTGGTGAGCGCCCCGGTGGTGATGCCGAGCGTGCTCCCCTGCATTTTGCCGTCGCTGGTGACGGAGGCCGCCGTGACGTTCAGCGCCCCGCCGGAGAGCAGGGTCCCGGTCGACTGCTGGCTGACCGCGCCGGTCTGGCTGAGGGTCAGGCCATTCACCCCGCTGATGGCGCCGCTGTTGCTGAGCGTGCCGCCGGTCAGCGTCAGGTTTTTCGCCGCCCACTGCCCCTGGTTCGCCAGCGTCGCGGCCTGCAGCGTTGCCGCACCCAGCGCGGTAATCTTACTGCCCGTGGTTCCGGTGAGCGTGTCGGCCAGCGTCATCTGCAGCCCGTCGGCGCTCTGCACCGTGCCGCTGTTGCTGAGCGACTGCGCGTTAAGCAGGATGTTCTGCGCCTGCCAGCTGCCGGCGTTGGTCACCGCCCCGGAGGCAATGGTCAGCGCGCCCTGAGTGAGAAGCCTGCCGCCAGCGCCGTTAATCAGCGCCTGCTGCGGCGCGGCCATCGCCATGCGCGCCATCAGCCGCTGCTGCCCCTGAACGGTCAGGCTCTGCAGGCCGGTCAGGGTGCCCTGGTTGTTAATGCTGTCCTGGCGCAGCGCGAGGGTGTTCCCCTGCACGGTGCCGCTGTTTTTAAGGGTGCTGCCGCCGAGCGTCACGTCTCCTTCGCTGAGGAGCTGCCCGCGGTTATCCAGCGTCTGCGCGGTGATATCCGCCCGCCCCTGGCTCATCAGCGAGCCGGACGAGGTCAGCGTGCCGCCGGTCGCGGCCGTCAGCGCCCCCTGGCTGAGCAGGGACCCGCCGTGCGTCCAGTCGCCGGTGGCGCGGATGTCCGCGCCGTTCCCCTGCAGCGTGCCCTGCGTGGTCAGCTGGCCTGCGTCCAGCGTCAGCATGCCGCCTGAGAGGGTGCGCGAGGCCGCGCCCGTGGTCAGCGCGGTGCCGGTGAGCGCCAGGCCGTTCGTTCCCTGCATCAGGCCGTCGTTGTTCATCTCGCGGGCGGTGAGGGAGAGCGTGCCGCCGGTGATGCGCCCCGGGTTCGCCAGGGTGTCCGCGGTGAAGGTGGTTGCGCCGCCGCTCTGCAGCAGCCCGGTATTGGTTAACGCCCCGCCGAGCGTGCCGCTGAGCCCCGTCAGCCCGTTCACCGTGCCGCTGCTGGTCAGGGTGGTGCCGGTCATGTCCAGCGTCGCGCCCTGCAGCGTACCGGCGTTCGTCAGCTGCCCGCCCGTCAGCGTGAAGCCGCCGCCGGAGAGCCATTTGCCGTTCAGCGCGTTGATAAAGCGGTCAGCGGCGGCGTTAACCGCGCTGCTGCCCTGCATCAGGCCGCTGTTGCGCAGCTCCGTCGCGCCTGCGGTCAGCGTTCTGCCCGCCACCGTGCCGCTGCTGGTCAGCGTCGTCGCGTGAAGCGCGGCATCGCCGGTGGCCACGATGTTCCCGGTATTGCTCAGGGCGTTGCCCAGCCCCAAATCCAGGTCCTGCGCCTGAATATCGCCCCGGTTGGTCAGGTCGCTGCCCCGGAGGGTGAGCCCGCCGTTCACCAGCAGCAGACCGGCGTTATCGAGCGTATCCAGGGACAGATTCAGGCCGCTTCCGCTCACCAGCTGCCCGGTGGCGCCGTTGCTCAGCGCGCGGGTGGTCAGCGCCAGCGTGTCGTTGCCCTGCAGCATGCCGGTGTTGGTCAGCTGCGCGGCGTTCACCGTCAGCGCTTTCCCCGCCAGCCGGCCGTCGTTAAACAGCTGCGCCGCCGTCAGCGTGAAGAGGTTCTGGCTGAGCAGGGCGCCCGTGTTGTCCAGCCTGCCGGTTGCGGCAAGCGTCAGGGCGTCCAGCGCCTGAACGCTGCCCTGGTTATTCAGGCCTGCGGCGTCCAGCGTGGCGCTGCGCCCCTGCAGGCTGCCCGCGTTGCTCAGCGTGTGTCCGCTCAGGGTGAGGGTCTCACCGCCCGTCACCTGCCCCTGAGTCTGGTTCGCGAAGGTGTTGCCGGACCAGGCCAGCGTGCTGCTGCCCTGAAGCAGGCCGCTGTTCTGCAGGTCGCCCCGCAGGGTCAGCACTTTCGCCAGCAGCTGGCCCCGGTTATCGGTATTGCCGGCCTGAACGTCCAGCGCCTGCTGGCTGAGTACCTTACCGCTGTTGGTCAGCGCGCCGGTCACCGTCGCCGTCACGCCCGCTTCCCCCAGCGCGTTACCGGTGTTCATCCACTCGCCGGTGGCCAGGCTCAGGGTGTTGCCCTGCATGAGCCCGGCGTTGTTAAGGGTGGTGTGGTGCAGGCCGAGCGCGCCACCGGAGAGCAGCATGCCCGCCTGCAGGTTGCTGAGCTGTGCCCCGGCCGCCGTCAGGGAACGGGTTCCCTGCAGCGTGCCGCCGTTGGTCACCGACGCGCTGTTGAACTGCGCGCCGGCACCGGCCATCAGCCCGCTGTTGGTCAGGCTGGCGGCGGTCAGCGTCAGGCCGTCCCGGGCAATCACCCGGCCGCCCGCCTCGTTGCTGACCTGACGGGTCAGGTTCAGCAGCAGCGCGGTGGCGCTGAGCTCGCCGCTGCTGGTAAGGGTGTCGCCGCTGAGCGTCAGCGTTCCGCCGCTGCGCAGCGCGCCGCGGTTAGTGAGGTCTGCCACGCCGAGCGTCAGGGCCGCGTCCCCCTCGACGGTGCCCTGGTTCTCCAGGCTGTCCGCCGTGATGTGCAGGTCGCCGGCGGCAATACTGCCCGCGTTAACCAGAGTAGTGCCGTTCAGCGTGAGCCGGTCGTCCGCCAGCAGGCGTCCGCTGCTGGTCAGGCTGAGGTAGTCGCTGCTCAGGCTGACGCCGTTGATTTCACCCTGGTTGGTCAGCGTGTCGCCTTTAATGCGCAGCGTGCCGTCGGTGGTGATAAGCCCGCCGTTGGCCAGCACCGGAACGTTCAGCGTTAAATCCTGCGCGCTGTAAACCGACCCGCCCGCGAGGTTCGCGAGTGACCCGGTCTTCAGGCCGAGCAGGGTGGTGCCCTGCAACAGCCCGCCGTTCTCCACCGAGGCAGCGTCCAGGGAGAGGATACCGGCAATCAGCGAGCCGCTGCTGGTGATGCGCCCGGGGGCCGTCAGGGTCATGCGGTCCGCTTTTGCGGCGCCGGACTGGAGGATGTTCTGTCCGCTGAGAGTAATGGCGCCGGCGGTGAGCTCCCCGCCGCTGGTCAGGTCGCCGGTCGCGTTAAAGCTCAGCGCGTCACCGGTGGATTTCCCGGCGTGCGCAATCGTGCCCGCCGTCACCGACAGGGCGCCTTTCGCCGCCTGGGTGCCGTTCAGCGCGGCGTTCTGCGCCTGCAGGGTGAGCCCCTGCCCGCTCTGCAGGTGCGCATCCGGGCCGGTGGTCAGGTCGCCGGCGCTGACGGTGACCGCCCCCGCCGCGTCCGTCTGCCCGTTCAGGCTGGCGCTGCGGGTCGCGGTAATCTGTATATTGCCCTGGCTGGTCGTGCGGGACGCCTGACCGCTGGTCAGGGTGCCGGCCTGCGCCGTCAGCGCCGTCGCGCCGGACAGGGTGCCGTTCTGCTCAAGCACGCCTGCGGTCACGTTCATCGCGCCGTCAGCCAGCAGGCTGCCGTCGTTACGCAGGGTCTGCTGCGCCGTGACGTTCGCATTGCCTTTCGCGCTCAGCGTGCCCCGCTGCGCCAGGGTTCCGGCGCTTAACGCCAGGCTGCCGGCGCTCTGCAGGGTGCCGCTGTTGGTCACCGTCTGTCCCTTCAGGGTGACGTCGCTGCCCTGCGCCGTGCCGCCGTTCGTCAGCTCTCCGGCGTTCACGTCCAGACGGCCTTTCGCCGCCAGCAGGCCGCTGCTGGACACCCTGTCACCGGAGAGCGCAATGTCGCGCCCCGCATTCACCTGCCCCTGGTTACTGACGGTGCTGCCCGTCAGGCGGATATCGGCCGCGGCATCGGCCCGGCTCTGGCCGTCCAGCACCAGCTGCCCGCCGCTCAGCGCCAGGCTCTCTCCTGCCGAGACCGCACTGCCCGTGGATGACAGCGTGCCGCCGCTGCTGAGCGTCGCGCGGGTATCGCTTCCGCTGCGGGTATTCGTCAGGGTGATATCCTTCCCGGCCGCCACGCTGAGCGCGCCCCTGCCGGTGACGCTGCCGCCGCGCTGCGTCAGGCTGCCGCCGGTGGACAGCGTGGTGTCGCCCTGGCCCGTCAGCGTGGCATCCGAAAGTGCCACTCCCTGCCCGCCCGCGACGGTCAGCGCCCCGCCCTGTGCCGACACGCCGCCGCCGTTGACGGTAAGGGTGTCCTGACTGTCCAGCGTCGCCGCGCCGCGGGAGATAAGGGAGGTATTGCTGAGCGTCATCGCCTGCCCGCTGCTGACCGCCAGCGCGCCCGCGCTGTTTGTCCCGCCGCCCGTCATCTGCACTTTCCCCGCCGCGGAAAGGCGCATGTCGCCCTGGCTGGCGAGCGTGCTGTTACTGAGCTCCATATCCTGCGAGCTGGCCACGTTCAGCGCACCACCGGCCTGATGGCTGCCGCTGAGGGCCACTCCCGCGCCCTTCGCGCTAGTGGCGCGGGGGGGGGGGGGGGTGGGGGGCGGCCGGCGGGGGCGCGGGGGGGGGG
>NZ_JADBRD010000055.1:0-842 GCF_014930495.1 Enterobacter cloacae complex sp. S3
TTTTGCCGTTACGCACCACCCCGTCAGTAGCTGAACAGGAGGGACAGCTGATAGAAACAGAAGCCACTGGAGCACCTCAAAAACACCATCATACACTAAATCAGTAAGTTGGCAGCATCACCCAGCGGACGTTCATCCGGTCCTCATTTACATTACGAGCTGGTCATCAATAACAATCCTGTTAATTCACTGTCGTTCCGGGCATCGGCACCCGCTGATAACAAACTCGAACAGCATGCCTTTGCGCATGCCAGAGACTACGAACGATACCTGGACTGATAACGGGACCGCGACGCGGCCCCGTTTGCCGGATTAATTTTTTTTATCGTTTTCACTTCCGTGATGTTGGTGATCCCCATGCCCTCCGTGGCCGTGGAAAAGATGCATTAGCGGGCAGACCAGCAATAACAGATATGGCCAGTAACCTGCCACATGTGACCAGTGTTCTCGCAGGAGGGCAAATGCCGCGATCGCGGCGACAGCAATAAGCGCATAGGTGGTACTTTTCATACTGGACTCCTTCTGTTCATAACAGACCCTTCACTCAGTGTTATTTCCCGAGCCTGACACTTTTCAGACGCAACGCATTCACAATGACGCTGACGGAAGAAAGAGCCATGGCCGCCGCCGCAATAACTGGCGACAGCAGTATTCCATACACAGGATAAAGCAGGCCTGCAGCCACCGGCACACCAAGTGCGTTGTAGATAAATGCAAAAAACAGATTCTGTCGGATATTTTTCATGGTGATCTCTGACAGATGACGGGCCCTGTTCAGTATCATCAGGTCGCCTTTGAGAAGGGTGACTCCGGCACTTTCAATTGCCACATCTGTACCCGTT
>NZ_JADBRD010000056.1:0-2358 GCF_014930495.1 Enterobacter cloacae complex sp. S3
CGACTATTTGCAACAGTGCCCTTCCGGCTACGCCAGAGAGGGTTAACCCCTTCAGGAAAGTTCGTCGAGACGTTTTCAACAGCATGCGCATTCCCTTATTTAAAGTATGGTTACTGACAGAATTCGAGAACCGATTTAAATTAAATTACTGGTTCATCCACTTACAATGAAATGAATCTAGCACACCTTAAGAAACAAATTCATTACAATCGTGTAATGTACATAGCTGTATTACATTTACGTCATCTTCCCCACAGGTTGATTATTTTTATATATGATCATAAGGACATCTTTTATGTACCTCAGAAGGTAATTACACATGAATATATTAATCACGACCACTGCGTTTACAGCTTTATTTTGTGGGGCAGCTTTTGCTCAGTCCAGTGATATTGCCCATGAAGCACATCGATTTGTTAATAATGCCTCAGCCGTCAGTCATGTGAATTCCTCGACGCATGAAAACTTACCGGACAGGGTTAATAAAAACAACACGCCCTCATTCTCTGAAATGAATGAACATGAAAGGGCCATTGTTGCTCATTCATTTATGAACAACAGCGCGTCCTATGCGCATCAGAAAATGATTGAGGAACATAAAAAAATGCTGTCCGGCAGTGATGCAAATTCAAAGACCTCGTCTTCTTCTTTTAACGAACTGAATGCCGGAGAAAAAGCCGCTCTCGTGCATGAGCAGGTCAATAATGCCGGTGCGGAAGCACATCAGACGCAGGCAAGAAAGCTTCGCGGGCTGTATTCGACCAGGTAACTGCAGGCGGGTTAGTGCTTAGCGTCAGGTGCGCAGCAGGGCTTTACTGACGGGTTACGTAGCAGGACATGAGCCCCATATTGCTCTGCCGTAACCTGTTTCAGTCCCGTTAATCATCACCGTCGGGCTGGTCATACAGTTCCCAGAGCTTCCGGAGCAAACGGGAAACAAGATATGTTACAAAAATGACGACCATCAACGGTGCTCCCGATTAACTGACAGATGACACGCCTCCTGAAAACCCCTAGCATACGCCGCAGTGTTCATGCTAACGGCGAATTCCAGTAAATGTATTCTACCGATGTCGTAAAAGAAAATGCCTACCTTTCAGCCACCCGCTCGGGGCTGGAATCGAACGAGATCGCTACTCTTCAGCGCTCCTTGCCTTCCCGGTTTAATCTGCGGCATTTGAAAAAAAATGAATCATTAAAACTCGTACTGCAAAAGAAAGCGGGAAAATCACGTGTCGTGGCCTATAAATTTACGTCCGGTTCATTTAATTACACGGCGTATCGTATATCAGATAAAAAGTTCTATAACCTTTCCGATACTTCCGGGAAAGGCAGTCTCGATTATCCGTTACCGGCCACAGCAAGACTCAGTTCGCCTTTCAATCCTGCAAGACTTAACCCGGTATCGGGAAAAGTGAGTCCCCATAATGGCATTGATTATTCCATGCCCATGAACACGAAAATAGTCAGCGTCATCGACGGAAAAATCACCCGGGCCGAATACAACAGTACCATGGGATATTTTGTTGAAGTAACGGGAAAAGCCGGTGTTAAAACTCGCTATCTCCACCTCAATAAAATACTCGTTACTAAAGGGGCCAGGGTTACCCGGGGAGACGCTATTGCGTTATCCGGTAACAGCGGACGTTCATCCGGTCCTCATCTGCATTACGAGCTGGTCATCAATAACAATCCTGTTAACTCACTGGCGTTCCGGACGGCGGCACCCGCTGATAACAAACTCGAACAGCATGCCTTTGCGCATGCCAGAGACTACGAACGATACTTGGACTGATAACGGGACCGCGACGCGGTCCCGTCTGCCGGATTAATTTTTTTTATCGTTTTCACTTCCGTGATGTTGATGATCTCCATGCCCCCCGTGACCGTGGAAAAGATGCATGAGCGGACAAAGCAGCAGTAACAGATATGGCCAGTAGCCTGCCACATGTGACCAGTGTTCGCGCAGGAGAGCAAATGCCGCAATCGCGGCGACAGCAATAAGCGCATAGGTTGTACTTTTCATACCGGACTCCTTCTGTTCGTAACAGCCCCTTCACTCAGTGTTATTTCCCGAGCCTGACACTTTTCAGACGCAACGCATTTGCAATGACGCTAACGGAGGAAAGGGCCATGGCCGCCGCCGCAATAACTGGCGACAGCAGTATTCCATACACAGGATAAAGCAGACCTGCAGCTACAGGCACCCCAAGAGCATTGTAGATAAACGCAAAAAACAGATTCTGCCGGATATTTTTCATGGTGATCTCTGACAGATGACGGGCCCTGTTGAGTATCATCAAATCGCCTTTGAGAAGGGTAACGCCAGCACTTTCTATTGCCACATCTGTACCCGTT
>NZ_JADBRD010000057.1:0-10561 GCF_014930495.1 Enterobacter cloacae complex sp. S3
AATGGAGATGGAAATTAATGGAGAGGCCAGTCAGCATGACATAATTCTGCTGTTTGCCCTGAAATGTCGCCTGGCCAGAGGAGGCGATAATCCGGTACGTTTCCATCTTCATTCCGGACCCGGTATCCATCGGTCCCGCAGGATCCTCCACCGTCCAGAGAAAGACATCCCGTGCGCGGCTGTGCTCGCTAAAATCTGCTGAATTCACTGCCGGGCGTAGTGCCGCCCCCTGAGCTGAGCTCAAGAGCACTTCACCCCTGGGATTGAGGAGCAAAAGGGCAACGTTGCGGTAGCTGGCAATTGATTCCTTTATTTTGCTTACTTTTTTTTCATCCGGATCTGCCGGGGACTGGAGTATACGGCTCAGTGTGGTGCTGATTTGTTGCAGATCGCTGACATCCTGCTCGGCAAAATGCTTTTCAACAGAATGCAGCATAAACCAGGTGAAGGCGATAAACGCCAGTATTGTGGACAGGCTGATAAAAAAGGTCAGCCGCAGAGCGAGTGAGAAAGGTCGTCTGGACGGTTTGCTATGCATCCGGGATCTCCAGCATGTAGCCCACGCCCCGCACAGTCTGGATCAGTTTTGTCCCGTAATCGTTGTCTATTTTAGCGCGGAGTCGCTTTACTGCGACATCAATCGCGTTAGTGTCGCTGTCAAAATTCATGTCCCAGACCTGAGAGGCAATCAGGGAGCGGGGAAGAACTTCTCCCTGATGGCGAATGAAGAATTCCAGCAAGCTGAACTCTTTACTGGTGAGCACAATGCGGTTCCCGGCGCGGCTGACTTTTCTGGATACGAGATCAACCGAGAGGTCAGCCACTTTAAGCTGGCTTTCCGTGATCATCGTGTTTCCCCGCCTGAGGAGGGTTCTTACCCGGGCGAGCAGTTCAGCAAACGCAAAGGGCTTCACCAGATAATCGTCCGCACCCAGCTCAAGTCCTTTGACCCTGTGTTCAATCGTGCCAAGGGCCGTCAGCAGTAATACCGGCATCCCCTTTCCGGCACTGCGCAGCATACGGATGATATCCCAGCCGTTTACATCAGGCAGCATGATATCCAGGATGACTAAATCATACTCGGCTGTCATGGCAAGATGATATCCGGTCAGACCATTATCAGCGTGATCCACGACGAACCCCGCCTCTGTCAGCCCCTTGCTGAGATATTCACCTGTTTTAATTTCGTCTTCAACGATTAATATTTTCATCATGCTCCCCGGCTGGCTGCTAATGTCATTTTATTGCGCCCACGATCGTTATCAACGGATTACAGCAAAAATGACAACATTGTCATTATCCTGTCACCCGGCAAACAGAGAGCGTTCGGTAAAGTATCCCTATCAATACTCTGGACTTCGTTTGAACCATTTACCAGGTCTGCCTGTACGAGAAGCGTTATGTTCAAATTAAAATTACTCAGCATCAGTACCATATTCATCCTGGCTGGTTGTGTTTCTCTGGCACCTGAATATCAGCGTCCGCCAGCTCCGGTTCCCCAGCAGTTTTCATTGTCTAAAAACAGTCTGACGCCTGCGGTAAACAGCTATCAGGATACGGGCTGGCGAAACTTTTTTGTCGATCCCCAGGTCAGCAGGCTGATCGGTGAAGCCCTGAATAATAACCGTGATTTGAGAATGGCTGCCCTGAAGGTTGAAGAGGCCCGGGCCCAGTTCAACGTCACGGATGCAGATCGTTATCCCCAACTGAATGCCTCATCCGGGATCACATACAACGGTGGTCTGAAAGGTGACAAGCCGACCACACAGGAGTACGACGCGGGTCTGGAGCTCAGCTATGAGCTCGATTTTTTTGGCAAACTTAAGAACATGAGTGAGGCTGATCGCCAGAACTACTTTGCCAGCGAAGAAGCCCGTCGTGCCGTACACATCCTGCTGGTCTCCAACGTTTCACAGAGCTATTTCAGCCAGCAACTGGCGTACGAACAACTCCGTATTGCGCGGGAAACGCTGAAAAATTATGAACAGTCCTATGCTTTCGTTGAGCAACAGCTCGTGACCGGGAGTACGAACGTTCTGGCACTTGAACAGGCGAGAGGACAAATCGAAAGTACCCGCGCCGAAATAGCCAAACGAGAAGGCGATCTGGCTCAGGCAAACAATGCCCTGCAACTGGTGCTGGGAACGTACCGCGCACTTCCGTCAGAAAAAGGGATGAAAGGCGGGGAGATCGCACCAGTAAAATTGCCACCAAATCTATCTTCACAAATTTTGCTGCAGCGACCGGATATTATGGAAGCGGAATATCAGCTGAAAGCGGCTGATGCCAATATTGGCGCAGCGCGAGCGGCCTTTTTCCCCTCCATTACCCTGACCAGTGGTCTTTCCGCAAGCAGTACGGAGCTGTCAAGCCTGTTTACGTCAGGAAGTGGAATGTGGAATTTTATCCCTAAAATTGAAATTCCTATTTTTAATGCTGGCAGGAATAAAGCCAATCTGAAGCTGGCTGAAATTCGCCAGCAACAATCGGTGGTTAATTACGAACAAAAAATTCAGTCAGCCTTTAAGGATGTTTCCGACACGCTTGCGCTGCGCGACAGCCTTAGCCAGCAACTTGAGTCACAGCAGCGTTATCTTGATTCACTTCAGATAACTCTCCAGCGTGCCAGAGGATTATATGCAAGTGGTGCTGTCAGTTACATCGAAGTGCTGGATGCAGAACGTTCCCTCTTCGCTACGCAGCAAACCATTCTCGATCTTACCTATTCCCGACAGGTTAACGAAATTAATCTGTTTACCGCGCTGGGTGGCGGTTGGGTAGAGTAAATTTATTTAATTAATCAGGAAATTAAAAATGCGTAATTCACTTAAAGCCGTTTTATTTGGTGCCTTCTCTGTCATGTTTTCTGCCGGTCTTCATGCTGAAACACATCAGCATGGCGATATGAATGCTGCCAGTGATGCTTCGGTACAGCAGGTTATCAAGGGCACCGGTGTCGTTAAAGACATTGATATGAATAGTAAAAAGATTACCATTTCGCACGAAGCAATCCCTGCTGTGGGCTGGCCTGCAATGACCATGCGCTTCACTTTTGTTAATGCAGACGACGCTATCAATGCCCTGAAAACCGGCAACCATGTCGATTTCTCGTTTATTCAGCAGGGCAATATCTCCTTACTCAAAAGCATTAACGTTACGCAATCCTGATTATCAGTCCGGAGCGAATACATCCAGTGCGCCTGAACATTCATTAAGGGATTACTGTGAATGAATGATCGGGCGCATATGCCAGGTGTTTTGATTTTTCAGCGAGAAATTGTATGGCTTCTTTAAAGATAAAATATGCTGCAATAATTATCAGCAGCCTCATAGCAGGGGGGCTGATATCGGTTACTGCCTGGCAGTATGTAAACTCATCACAAAAAACAGTACAAACCGAACAAAAGGCACCGGAGCGAAAGGTACTTTTCTGGTATGACCCGATGAAACCGGATACCAAATTTGATAAACCCGGAAAATCTCCCTTTATGGATATGGACCTGGTGCCGAAATATGCTGATGAAAGTGGCGATAAAAGCAGTGGCGGGATCCGTATCGATCCAACCCAGGTTCAGAATCTGGGATTAAAAACGCAAAAAGTTACGCGAGGAATGCTGAATTATTCCCAGACAATCCCGGCTAATGTCAGTTACAACGAGTATCAGTTTGTCATTGTGCAGGCGCGTTCTGACGGTTTCGTCGAAAAAGTGTATCCCCTGACGATTGGCGATCATGTGAAGAAAGGCACTCCGCTTATCGATATCACCATTCCTGAATGGGTTGAGGCACAAAGTGAGTTCCTGCTGTTATCCGGTACAGGCGGTACGTCAACCCAGATAAAAGGGGTTCTGGAGCGACTTCGTCTGGCTGGTATGCCGGAAGAGGATATTCAAAGGCTGCGTTCAACCCGCACAATCCAGACCCGTTTTACCATTAAAGCACCTATTGATGGTGTCATTACTGCGTTTGACCTGCGCACCGGAATGAATATTTCGAAAGATAAAGTAGTGGCTCAGATTCAGGGGATGGACCCGGTCTGGATCAGCGCTGCAGTGCCAGAATCTATCGCCTATCTGCTGAAAGATACGTCGCAGTTTGAAATTTCGGTACCGGCTTATCCGGATAAAACATTCCATGTCGAAAAATGGAACATTCTTCCCAGCGTGGATCAGACAACCCGTACGCTTCAGGTCCGTCTCCAGGTTTCTAATAAGGATGAGTTTCTCAAGCCGGGCATGAATGCCTATCTGAAACTGAATACCAAGAGCCAGGAGATGCTGCTGATACCAAGCCAGGCCGTTATCGATACCGGCAAAGAACAGCGCGTGATTACTGTTGATGATGAAGGCAAGTTTGTGCCGAAACAGATCCACGTTCTGCATGAATCACAGCAACAGTCCGGCATTGGCTCCGGCCTGAATGAAGGCGATACCGTGGTGGTCAGTGGCCTGTTCCTCATTGACTCCGAAGCCAATATTACGGGCGCGCTGGAACGTATGCGCCACCCTGAAAAAACAGAAAACAGTATGCCAGCAATGTCTGAGCAGCCTGTAAATATGCATTCAGGGCACTGAGGAGACGACGATGATTGAATGGATTATCCGGCGCTCTGTCGCCAACCGTTTCCTGGTCATGATGGGCGCACTGTTTCTCAGCATCTGGGGCACATGGACGATAATTAACACGCCGGTCGATGCGCTGCCTGACCTGTCAGATGTGCAGGTCATTATTAAAACCAGCTATCCCGGACAGGCCCCGCAGATTGTAGAAAACCAGGTCACCTATCCGCTTACCACCACCATGCTGTCCGTACCTGGCGCAAAAACCGTGCGTGGCTTTTCACAGTTCGGTGATTCGTATGTGTATGTCATTTTTGAAGACGGCACCGATCTGTACTGGGCCCGTTCGCGCGTGCTGGAATACCTGAATCAGGTTCAGGGCAAACTGCCTGCGGGTGTGAGCTCTGAAATCGGCCCGGACGCCACGGGAGTGGGCTGGATATTTGAATATGCCCTTGTCGATCGCAACGGAAAACACGACCTTTCAGAACTGCGCTCTCTGCAGGACTGGTTCCTGAAATTTGAGCTGAAAACCATCCCGAACGTGGCTGAGGTCGCTTCGGTTGGCGGCGTGGTGAAACAGTACCAGATTCAGGTCAATCCGGTAAAACTGTCCCAGTACGGTATCAGCCTGCCCGAAGTGAAACAGGCACTTGAATCGTCTAACCAGGAGGCCGGTGGCTCATCCGTTGAAATGGCCGAAGCGGAGTATATGGTCCGTGCCAGCGGTTATCTTCAGAGCATTGATGATTTTAATAACATCGTCCTGAAAACAGGTGAGAACGGCGTGCCGGTTTATCTGCGGGATGTTGCCCGCGTGCAGACCGGGCCCGAAATGAGGCGTGGTATTGCCGAGCTGAACGGCCAGGGAGAAGTCGCTGGCGGCGTGGTGATCCTGCGGTCGGGTAAAAATGCGCGCGACGTTATCACGGCAGTGAGGGATAAACTGGAGACGCTGAAGGCCAGCCTGCCGGAAGGCGTTGAAATCGTGACCACCTACGATCGCAGCCAGTTAATCGACCGGGCGATTGATAACCTCAGTTCCAAACTTCTGGAAGAGTTTATCGTGGTGGCCATCGTCTGTGCTCTGTTCCTGTGGCACGTACGTTCTGCCCTGGTGGCGATTATCTCTCTGCCGCTTGGCCTGTGTATCGCCTTTATCGTCATGCACTTCCAGGGACTGAACGCCAATATCATGTCGCTGGGAGGGATAGCGATTGCCGTCGGTGCGATGGTGGATGCCGCCATTGTGATGATTGAAAATGCGCACAAACGGCTTGAGGAGTGGGATCATCAGCATCCGGGTGAGCAGATTGACAACGCCACCCGCTGGAAGGTGATTACCGACGCCTCCGTGGAAGTGGGACCCGCGTTGTTCATTAGCCTGCTGATCATCACCCTGTCCTTTATTCCTATCTTTACCCTGGAAGGGCAGGAAGGTCGTCTGTTTGGCCCGCTGGCATTCACGAAAACGTACTCCATGGCGGGAGCGGCCGCACTGGCCATCATCGTCATTCCTATTCTGATGGGATTCTGGATCCGGGGGAAAATTCCTGCCGAGACAAGTAACCCCCTGAACCGGGTGCTGATCAAAGCGTATCATCCTTTGCTGCTGCGGGTCCTCCACTGGCCAAAAACAACCCT
This sequence comes from Enterobacter cloacae complex sp. S3, assembly GCF_014930495.1. Classification (NCBI taxonomy): domain Bacteria; kingdom Pseudomonadati; phylum Pseudomonadota; class Gammaproteobacteria; order Enterobacterales; family Enterobacteriaceae; genus Enterobacter; species Enterobacter cloacae complex sp. S3. The sequence continues at coordinate 6,204 of NZ_JADBRD010000057.1, forward strand.
GCTGGTTGCGGCCTTGTCCATTTTCACGGTTATCTGGCCACTGAGTCAGGTGGGCGGTGAATTTCTGCCGAAGATTAACGAGGGCGATCTGCTGTATATGCCGTCGACCTTGCCTGGCGTCTCTCCGGCAGAAGCTGCAGCGCTCCTGCAGACAACAGACAAGTTAATCAAAAGCGTTCCTGAAGTGGCTTCTGTATTTGGCAAGACCGGTAAAGCAGAGACCGCAACGGATTCCGCGCCGCTCGAAATGGTGGAAACCACGATCCAGCTCAAACCTGAGGATCAGTGGCGTCCCGGCATGACAATTGACAAGATTATTGATGAACTCGACAGGACAGTCCGTTTACCGGGTCTGGCAAACCTCTGGGTGCCGCCTATCCGTAACCGTATTGATATGCTCTCAACCGGGATCAAAAGCCCGATAGGTATCAAAGTGTCCGGGACTGTTCTGTCCGATATCGACGCGACGGCGCAGAGTATCGAGGCGGTAGCCAAAACCGTGCCTGGCGTGGTGTCTGTCCTGGCTGAGCGACTTGAGGGCGGGCGCTACATCGATATCGATATCAACCGGGAGAAAGCCTCCCGCTACGGGATGACGGTAGGTGATGTCCAGCTGTTCGTCTCTTCAGCAATCGGAGGTGCTATGGTGGGTGAGACGGTTGAAGGGGTGGCCCGGTACCCTATTAACATTCGCTACCCGCAGGATTACCGGAACAGTCCGCAGGCGCTGAAACAGATGCCGATCCTGACCCCGATGAAGCAGCAGATCACGCTGGGCGATGTCGCGGATATTAACGTCGTTTCTGGACCAACCATGCTGAAAACCGAAAATGCCCGGCCAGCCAGCTGGATTTATGTTGATGCTCGCGGCAGGGACATGGTGTCGGTGGTTAACGACATTAAGACGGCCATCAGCGAGAAAGTGAAACTGAGACCGGGAACCAGTGTGGCATTCTCCGGACAGTTTGAACTGCTTGAGCATGCCAACAAGAAACTGAAGCTGATGGTGCCGATGACGGTGATGATCATTTTCATCCTGTTGTATCTGGCATTCCGCCGGGTTGACGAAGCCCTGCTGATCCTGATGAGCCTGCCGTTCGCCCTGGTTGGCGGAATATGGTTCCTGTACTGGCAGGGCTTCCATATGTCAGTGGCGACCGGAACCGGGTTTATCGCCCTGGCCGGGGTGGCAGCAGAGTTTGGCGTGGTCATGCTGATGTATCTGCGTCATGCCATTGAAGCGCACCCGGAATTGTCCCGTAAAGAGACGTTCACACCGGAAGGTCTTGATGAAGCCCTCTATCATGGTGCCGTACTGCGTGTCCGGCCGAAAGCCATGACCGTGGCGGTGATCATTGCGGGTCTGCTGCCAATACTCTGGGGAACCGGCGCAGGTTCAGAAGTCATGAGCCGTATTGCGGCACCCATGATTGGTGGGATGATCACGGCTCCGCTGCTGTCCCTGTTCATTATTCCTGCCGCCTACAAATTAATCTGGCTGCGCAGACATAAAAAAAGCGTGTCCTGAACCTGAAAGGGCACCCCCTGTGGGTGTCCTTCTTTACTGATTCACCCTGACGTCAGGGTTTATATCGATAATATACAGAGGTGAGTATGAAAAAAGTGGTTCTAATGGCGCTGGCTCTCGGCCTTTCACTACCCGCGATGGCGAGTGAAAAAGTGATTGATATGTACAAATCTGAAAACTGTGGCTGTTGTTCCCTGTGGGGCAAAGCGATGGAAAAAGACGGGTTCGAAGTACGAACTCACGTCATGAATGATCAGGCGCTGTCAGCCCTGAAAGAAAAGCATGCTGTTCCTGCAGGACTACGAAGTTGTCATACCGCGGTTGCCGGTAATTTGATCATTGAAGGCCATGTGCCTGCGACAACGATACATAAGGCAATGCAGTCTGGTTCGGGTATATACGGTCTCGCCACCCCCGGTATGCCAGCAGGAAGTCCTGGAATGGAGATGGGAGCCCGAAAAGAGGCTTACGATGTTATCGCATTCTCACCGGATGGAAGTAAAAAAGTCTTCCAGCGAATCGAATAGTCAGCGGAACGGCTGATAACGGGACGCCGGTAGCAGGCACTCCTGTGCCGGCGATATTCGTGGTAATCGCATCCATGACATACCCTGAAGACAGAAGATGCTTCGGTATGCATAAGGAGAGTTACTGTGAAAAATGACAATGCAGTGCAACACAACAACCAGACTGCTTCTGAGCAGACATTATCCCCGGACGAGGGCCACGTATTGCATAAGGTGAGAGATCCCGTGTGCGGGATGGTCATCCTGCCTGACAAGGCGCACAGCAGCATTCGATACCAGGACCATCAGCTTTATTTCTGCTCCGCCAGCTGTGAGAGCAAATTTAAAGCCCATCCCGATCATTATTTTACCGAAGATGCCAGTGAACATTCCCATCACCATCACCACGATCATCACGAAGTCAGCCCTGATCAGATAAAACAGCCTCACAACCAGGCGGAAAAAGAGAATTCTGAAGGTGTGTGGACATGTCCGATGCACCCGGAGATACGCCGCAGTGGTCCCGGAAGCTGTCCTGTCTGTGGAATGGCACTGGAGCCGCTCGTAGCTACGGCATCCACGGGGCCGAGTGATGAACTTCACGACATGACAAGACGCTTCTGGCTGGGGTTGTTGCTGGCGTTTCCGGTTCTGGTACTCGAAATGGGATCTCATCTGTTTCCCGACTTGAGGAATACAGTACCGCCACAGTACAACACATGGCTGCAGTTGCTTCTGGCCTCCCCTGTCGTGTTGTGGTGTGGCTGGCCATTCTTCGCCCGGGCCGGAATGTCGTTACGTAACCGCTCCCTGAATATGTTTACCCTTGTTGCAATGGGGACCGGCGTAGCCTGGGTTTACAGCGTCATTGCAACCGTCTTCCCCTCCTGGTTTCCTGCATCGTTCAGAAACATGGATGGCCTGGTGGCCGTTTATTTTGAAGCCGCAGCAGTTATTACGGTGCTTGTTCTGCTGGGACAGGTTCTTGAGCTGCGGGCACGGGAACAAACCTCAGGCGCCATTACTGCGCTTCTGAACCTTGCCCCCAAAACCGCCAGACGGCTGGATCATGACGGTCATGAAACGGATATTAATGCGGAAGATGTCCTGCCTGGCGATAAGCTCCGCATCAGACCTGGAGAGAGTATTCCGGTCGACGGTATCGTGATCGAAGGCAAAACAACCGTGGATGAATCGATGGTGACCGGGGAGTCTATGCCGGTTACCAAAACGAAGGGTGACCCTGTCATTGGGGGGACGATTAATCAGACAGGTAGTCTTATCATCCGTGCAGAGAAAGTCGGTGATGAAACGATGCTCTCACGAATTGTTCAGATGGTCGCTGATGCACAGCGTTCGCGTGCCCCCATCCAGAGAATGGCAGACAGCGTTTCAGGCTGGTTTGTTCCTCTGGTGATACTTATCGCGGTTGTTGCTTTCTTGATCTGGTCTGTCTGGGGGCCCGAGCCCAGGATGGCGCACGGTCTCATTGCGGCTGTGTCGGTCCTGATTATTGCCTGTCCCTGCGCGCTGGGACTGGCCACGCCGATGTCGATAATGGTGGGGGTGGGCAAAGGCGCCCAGGCCGGGGTGTTAATCAAGAATGCCGAAGCCCTTGAGCGTCTTGAAAAAGTGGACACGCTGGTTGTCGACAAAACAGGCACGCTCACGGAAGGTTCGCCTACGGTGACAGGGATTATCAGTCTCAGTCCGGGTGGGGAAATATCTCTTTTACGTGTAACAGCTGCAGTGGAAAAAGGTTCGCAGCATCCGTTGGGTATGGCTGTTGTCAGAGCCGCGCAGGAAAAGGGGATCGTGATACCTGCCGTCAGTAATTTCAATGCCCCGTCGGGGAAAGGTGTCTCAGGCGATGTCGAAGGTCAACGGGTTGTTATTGGTAATGAACTGGCTATGCAGGAAAACAGTATCGTTATTGATAATCAAAAGGCCGTTGCGGATACGTTGCGGATGGAAGGCGCTACCGTTATCTATGTGGCCACAGACGGGAACCTTGCAGGCCTGATAGCTATCTCGGATCCCGTGAAAGCAACCACGCCGGATGCGCTTAAAGCTTTGCGTCAGGCGGGGATCCGCATTGTTATGCTCACCGGGGATAACCAGCTTACTGCTGAAGCAGTCGCACGGAAACTGGGAATAGATGAGGTTGAAGCCGGGATTCTGCCGGATGGCAAAAAAGCAGTGATAACCCGACTGAAAGAGTCTGGCCATGTGGTTGCGATGGCCGGAGACGGTGTGAATGATGCCCCGGCGCTGGCAGCGGCTGACGTGGGTATAGCCATGGGAACGGGTACAGATGTGGCAAT
>NZ_JADBRD010000058.1:0-27402 GCF_014930495.1 Enterobacter cloacae complex sp. S3
CAACAAAATGGGTGCAGTACATGGGTTAATGAAAATTAACTACGGGGCTTTCTGCTTTCTGCCACACAACACGGCAACAAACCACCTTCACGTCATGAGGCAAAAAGCCTCAAGCGCCACGTCGATTATACCGGGCAGGTGCTCTTTCTTACCAGGTATATCCACGCTTTATGCTGCTTAACGCCTGAAATATCTCAGGTATCCCCATCCCGCGATCACTACGCCCGTGACCAGCGCAAGATTGGGCAAAATGACGTCAAATGCACTTACAAATTCGGCATCAGAATTACCCTGCCCCCAGAATGCCAGCTTGTACCCGACGCCCCAGACAAAGAAGATGATCCCGGCACTCAGAACTCCGTATTTCATTACGCCGAGCAGGATTTCATTTAACCAGCCAGGCGGATCACGCCATGTGATGACCAGAGCTATTAGTGTGCAGATGATCTGGCCTGCATAATAACCAGGCGTACCATGCCATTCTGGCGCAGCATGCTTAACGATTAAATAGAACAGCACGTTCAGGAAGATAACGAGCAACCAGTACCTCATAATTCTGCTTTCCTTATATGTTTTGTCTGAGCAGTCAGACAACATTGTATCTGATTCATCGGGCGGACTTGCCATTGAAATATGCCTGACTTGCAGCCAGCTCACGCTCGATTAACTCATCGGCAAACAAAGGGGCAACACGATTAATCCGTGCCTGCATATTGCGCCTTCTCACTGCGGCTTTCCGTTCATCGCTCCAGCGCTGGATCTGTTTCTGACCGAGAAAATCCACGCAAACAGCGTAACCTGAGCCAGCAACCCAGCGTGCCATCACCTCCTCAGGTGCCGCCTGCCCTGCCTCCACGACAACTGAAACCAGCTCCAGTAGACCTGGGCAGGGCTTGTGCGGCAATTTCCAGCGCAGGGAATAGCGCCACTTCATACACCGCTCCGGTCAGCCAGCTTATTTGGCACCTGCCAGCGTTCAGCGACACGAACATGCTCAGGTGTTTCTCGGACAATAAACGGGATTTCATACATCACTGTATACAGCGGCTCACCGCTGATGCGAAGCCAGTCAAGTTCCTTCAGCGACGCGAACCGCGACTGCCAGCGCCAGAACGGTCCGGCAAGCTCTGCCGCGTCAAACTCGTCGCTCCACCGGGTGTACCAGGTGCAGACGGTTTCCGGAGACTGAAAATTCAGGTCAATTTTCGCCTGCTCCAGCAGGTTCTGGCGCAGTTTCCAGTGCTGTTCGTACTCACGGGACTGGCGGCGCAGCTGGCGCGTGGTCTTAATGCCGGACCGGTGCAGCCGTCGACCCGTGCGGGTGTGCATGACCTCAGGAAACAGTTCGGCCTGTACGTCAATCGTGAGCGGCAGCGGGCAGGCTTCGCCACTGGTGGCGATCATCGTGTTAAGCGCCTCCTCGACCTGTTTCAGGTTCGAATGACGGTTATTTGGCACCCAGTGCAGGCCAGGTATTTTACTGGCCACCGTGGCGTTGAGGCGTCCGCTGCCCGTGAGAAGACGCAGAAAGGTACGCACATACGGCATGGCGGGCAGTCGTGCGCCGCGTTCGCGGGCAGACTCAACATGGCTGATAGCCTGTATTGCAGCCTGACGGGCGGGCTTCAGGGAAACGAGCGCGTGTGAGGATGGGATCATGCTGTCACATCCCCGCTCATCAGGTTCGCCACGGTGCGGGCAGTGCAGTTAAAGCGGCGCATACCTGCCAGCTGCGCGATCAGCTGGCTTATCCGGTCAGGCTGTAGCGTGTCACTCTGGTAAAGGGTACGCACCACTTCCCCGCCGGAGGAGAGCAGTACCAGAAGCCAGTAAGGCGAGACTTCGCCGGGGCTGCACACGCACAGATGCCAGTCATCGCTGCCGTCCGCGCTGAAGCGGCACTGGACGGGGAAGAAGCCGCCGAACTCGCTGCGGTATTCGGCGCAGACGCGCCATCCTTCTGGTGTCGACAGGAGGCCGGTCACGGTATCGCTGAGGGCGCGGCGCGCGTCCTCGCCCTGCTGACGGATAAACTCCAGGTCGGAGGCGGTCAGTTTGTTGATTTGGTTCAGGTCATATTGCATAGTCATGTCTGTTCCCGCCGCCCGAAGGCGGCGGCCTCCGGTATTAAGCAGCGTGGTCAGTGGTGTGAGCGTCGGTTTCGGTGGCTTCTTCAGCCTCAGCGGTTGGTGATGTGCGCACCATCCAGTCAGGCAGCCAGCCCTGAGCATTCAGATCCTGCTCGGCGGCCTTCGCCGCATCGCGGCGCTTGAGCTTCACAATCTCTCCGGCGCGGGCACTGAGTCCGGCTTCTTCGTAGGCTTTGCCAATCTGGGCGATGGTGAGCTTGCCGAAGTAGCTCTCAGCATCCGGCTGCCACCATTTGCGCAGGTCAAAGTCCAGCGCCGCTTCCAGCCCGTCCAGTTCGCTTTTCTGCGTATGGTTGTACATACGTTCCTGAATACCGTTGATACCGTGCGCGGCACAGAATCCCAGCAGGGTGTTCACCTGCTCCGCTGACCATGAAAGCAGCCACGTGAAATCGAGATGCCAGTTTTCGGGCAGCGTTGCCTGAAGCGCCTCTTTCTGCGCTTTGAGCGCCGTCAGCGCCTTCCCTTCTTCACCGGATGGAGCCAGTGATGCAAGGTGATACTGATTCGAGGACACGGAGGCTTTCAGCGGTTCGCTGCGTTTACCGTAGCTGCGGTCAAACATACTGAGGCACAGTGTCCACGTCAGCAGCGCCACCGATACGTCGGGACGACCCGCCAGTTCGGCCTGAACGGCGAGAGTCCGTTCGGCTGACATAGCTTTTACCAGCGTTGCCGGATAGGCGTCGGCGGGAATTTCAGGCGTGGTGTGTCTGATCACATTGCTTTCACGTTCCTGACGCGCCTGTTCTTCAGCTACCCGGTCTTCGTCGGTCAGCTTGCGGATACCAGGCTGAACCTGAAAATTGCTACCGTCCCATGACACCCAGATTCCGTGCGCGGCGCGAAATTCCGGCGTGGCTTCGCGGTACTGCGCCTCGCAGTAAATGTCATCGATATCCTGCTGAAGCTCGTATTCGTAATCGTAGCTTTCAGTGGCATCCCTTTGTTCTTCCAGCTCACTGACGCGCTTCTGTTCTTCTTCCGTCAGGACAGCTTTCGGCATCGCAAAACGGTACTGTTCACCGTCCTCACCGCTGGCACGCAGTTCCGTCATACGGAACTCAGCCCAGCCCCAGCCCTGCTCCTGCTTAACGCGAGCGGCGAGCACGGTGAGCTTGCCAGCCAGCAGAGATTTCACCAGCGCCGCATCGGCAAAGGTGCTGTCCCTGTCGCTGAACAGGTCGGCGGTCAGCGTACCGCCAGCGGCGGTATAGGCTTCCTCACCCACATACTCAAACATAGGGTGACTGATGGCCATCTTGTCGTCGGTCACCATTTTGCGCAGAGTCTGTACGGCAGGATCGCGCCACTGTTCAACAGCCTCTTTCCAGACCTGCTCCTGACGCTCATGAGTATCAGCAAGTGTCAGGACTTCACACTGTTCAAGGGAGATTTCATCCCGCGCCAGCGCATCCAGCAGGGAGGGGGCAAGATTCGCCAGCTTCAGGCAGCGCTGAACGTGGCGCGGGTGATAGCCCATCAGTGCGCCGATCTGAGAGGACGTTTTACCTTCCTGCTGAAGGGTACGAAAACCGATAATCTGCTCGGCGGGATGCATGTTTTTACGTCGACCGTTCTCGATCATCGAGGCCGCCACAGCCATCTCAACGGGCAGGACTTTCACCGGAACAAACGGCGTGTCTGCATCGAGCACACCGCGCATCACCAGAATGCCTGTGCCTCTGCGGCGACCTTCCCCGCCGACAATGCCGATCGTACCGTCCGGCAGTTCTGCACCGATCAGGTTCTGGAGGATGCCCATTGCCTGAATGCTGTCTGCCATCTCTTCCACTTCCTGATCGGTATGCGGAATGATGCGCGTGTTTAAGTCAGTGTGTGACAGGCGGGAGTACGGGAAGATTTGCACGGGCGTATCAGCGAGCAGCCGGACGAGCTTCTGCTCGGTAGTCTGCGCGATTTTCTCCGCTGTCTTTTTCGCAGAGGTGGATTTCGCAGTTTTTTTTGCCGTAGTATTGGTGGCGGCCATGATTTTTACTCCTGTGTTTAAGTGATGGTCCGCCGTGGCCGGAGTGCGATCCGGTCACGGCACCCGGTTAACCGGTAATACGTTTCGGGTGTGCAGCCAGTGCTGCAAAGGACGGATAGCCGTCGAGTACCTGCATCATGACTTTTGCCCCTTCCAGCATCGCTTTATCCGTTTCGCTGGCGCAGTTTTCACACACGTTGATCGTTGCAAGAATCCCCGATTTCACATCTGAAAAACGCTCATACATGCGGTTGCTGAACAGGACGCGTTTGCCTCCTGCCATCACCTGCCAGTTGTTGCAGTCGTTAAAGCGGGTGTCCACGTTGTCAAACTCGACCACGTGGGTGTCGCTGGCCTGAATGCGCAGCAGCTTCACGATTTCGGTGCTCTGCCCGACCTTACGGGTCGCCGGACGGGTGTTAAGGTTCTGCATGTTTCCTCCTTCTCTGGGTTAAGGCCGGACATCCGGCCTCCGGTTAAAGCTGCACGTATTGCAGGTTGCGTTTCAGTTCAATAAGAAAATCCGGTTCAAACGACCAGGCGTGCCAGTTAAGCGTTCCGTTGGTGCGGATCTCCACCTGAACGTCGCCGTATCGGGACACATCGCGGTGACCCCCGCTTTCAGCGAGGTGGCCTGAGCCACCCACTCCCGTGCGACAGAAATAGGGTTTTGTTCTTCCCCCATCTTCCTGGAAGATTCCTGAGCGGCGGTTTTGACGTTGACGTTTCGTGTGTGCATCCTGGTTTCTCCTGTGGTGATGGTTGTCCATCTCCCTGGTGAGTTCTCTCGCGGCAAAGGGCAAAGGAGCAACGGCGAAGGGCGGAAGGAAAGGGGCGGAGACTAAAGTTTTTGCGGCACGCAAAAAGTTTTGGCGGAGTGCATTTCACCCCTTGGATGACGACCCGACGGTGCTACAAGCAGCCCTCCGCGTGAGGACACACGGGGGATGGCTTCACCGGGGGAACAGGATGCACACACCCGACACGTCGGAACGGCGTGGCGCCATTAAAGCGACGGCATCAGCCGGCGCGGTGAAGGCGTTCCGGACGGCACGGCCGGAGAAGCCGCAGCCCTTGACCTTCGCCATCAGACCCTAGCCGTATGGCCCGAAACCCGGAGGGGTTCGGCGGAGCCCGGCGGATGCGCAGCGGCCGCCCTGGCGGAGTGGGGCTCGACGACCGGACAGCAGCGCTGGCCGGGAGCCGAAGGGGGCCAGAAGTGGGATTCTGGTTTTTTCAGAGGATTTGCTGATCGGGTTTCAGAGCCGACAACCACGCCACGCCACGCCACGCAGGACCGTATCAGTGACAATTTGCCCTCACAATGCCTTTCATGTACATCTCCACGGGCTTACATCAGGGCGGGAGGGGGCAGCGCCGCAGGCGCTGACCTTACCGACCGTCAGCCCGAAGGGATGACAGGGTTTTCGCGCGCGAACAGGCGGCGCCTATGCCCCGCCCGGATTATTTACTTTCCATCCCCCTGACCGCCCTGGAGAATGAAGTGGCCGCAAAGATAGACGGCGCACTAGCGGGTAGCCGATTCGCAGATCTCATCCAGCACTTTCGCTGTGGTTACGGGGCTGAGTCCTGATTCGCGACGTCGCTCGTTGATGAGCGTTTTATACTGGCGCAGGATACTGCGGGTTTCCGGTGACAGTTGCATGGTGTTCTCCTTTTGTTCTGTTTCCGGAGGCAATGCCTCCGGCTTTTCTGTCAGGCATCGAGCGCCTCGCGCAGGCGCATCATGACGTCGTTTTCTTCTTTCAGGGTTTCTTCAGCTGATCCGCCGCCATCCTCCGCGCATACTGCGATACGTTGCATCTCCCGTCCTGCAAGCTGCATGACTAAGGCCAGCGATTTCGCGGGAATAGTCACGGTTCGCTTCTCGCGTCGCTCATCGAGCATGGTTTCGACAATCGCCCGTATCTGGCCGATATCAGCGCCACTTTCAAGGCATGAGCTTAGCCGACGCAGGACTTCATCCAGTTCCTCATCGGTTAAATCCCAGTCAAGGCAGACGCAACGAATGTCATTTCGATTCCAGCAGGCGAAAACGTATTTCTCGCCATCGAGGTCGGAATGTCTGAACATTTCAAGGGCAATTTCTCTTGCTGTACCAATCATGTTTTTCTCCTTTTATCGGGCGGCATCGCCGCCCGTGGTCAGTCAGTCAAGGGCACGCCAGATGGTGGCGCTTTCCGGATGGGTGTCAGCAAATGCCATAAGCTGCTCATAGCGACGGCAGAAGTGGCGGCACAGTTCTTCATGGTCATGGTTGCTGTGGTGCCAGCTCCGGTGATTCAGTACCAGCGCCGTGAGGATGATCCCCGCCACTTCCCCGCTGACAGTCTGCTCAAACCAGTTGTCCGGATTGCACAGGGTCAGGCTCTCCACGTCAGGCGCCATATATCCGCCGCCTTCCGGCAGCCGGTAAAACTGCCAGAATCCCCCCTGATACTCAGGGCAGTAACGCTGGGCGTAGGCGTACACGGATGCCTCGGACGTCATAAAATCGCCGCCAAACAAATCAGGCAGGAAAGTCAGGCGCTGCGCACCCTCATGACGAACAGCATCACAGGTCACGGTCTGGTTCATAGATCCTCCACGGTTAACATATTCTCGGTTCCGGCATCGCCGTGACGACACGACAGACCGGCGAAAAGCGGAGGACACAGGGGCGACGCCGCAAGCCGCAGCGCAAAGCCTTCACGGGCTGAATGCACCGTGAAGGGTGCGAACGGGTGAGGACGGAGGCGTAAGCGAACCCTTGTGGCCGATGCGGCCGGGCTACAGTGAAGTCACGGCGCATGCCGTCACCGCACGGAGCTTCAGAGGAGTTTCATTGTCCCGACGTGGCCCGGAGGGCAGCGGCGGATAAAAGCGGAAGGCACTGACATCCTTTTCGCAGTGGATGGCCACCGGTTGCCGGGGCGTTACCCCGGCTCTCTCCCTTACGCGGCCAGCGTCTCCTGTAATGCGTGAACGTCCTTCAGCTCATTCCTGACGGATTCAGGCTCCTGCCGCCCGGCTTCCCAGGCCATACCGATCCGGTTTTCCAGCTCGCATTCATAGTTACGCAGGACGCGGGACAGGAGTACCGCCGGAACACTCACCTGACGGTTTGCCGCTTCGCGCTGACGGGCCAGGAGATCGCTGACAGTCAGATTATTTACCCCCTCCTGACGGTATTGCGTCATTTTCATTTCGCCGATCGCCTTCATCAGATTCCGGATTTCAGTCCCGTCCGGTTCTGGCTGGGCTTCACGGCAGGCCACGCTAATCCCCTCTTCCGTCCAGACCAGCAGGACCAGGGGTTCGTCAAACGTGAACATGTTTTCAAGCTGTACACAAAGTTCTTCGCGGGTTCCGTACATCGTTTTTTCTCTCTTGTTAGGGGTTACAGGCCGGGCATCAGCCCGGCAGGGTCAGTCAGTCCTGAAAGGTTTCGTCCAGCACCAGGGCTTCGCGGTAGGCTTCAAGAAGCAGGGTGTTGATCCGGCGCAGAGTCTGCGCAGCCATACGTTCGGTAAGCGTTGCCGCGTCGTGCCGGTGCTGCGATTCGAGGCGGTTCAGCAGCATCCGCACGTCACACATGGCATTGCTGAGCGCGGCCACGTCCGCGCGCAGGTGTTCAAGGCCCGGGTAGTTCATGCCGCCTCCGGATAGTCGGGGTAAAACGCGCCGTCATTGGCCGCCGGCATCCTTCTTGCCCGTTCAACCTGTGCCAGACGTCGAACGCCGGCGGCGTGGTACTGCTCAAGCATCTCGATCCCGATATAGCGGCGGCTGGCTTCGGCGGCTGCCACGCAGGTGGAGCCGCTGCCGGCGAACGGGTCAAGGACAATAGCCCCCGGACGCGTGAGCGATTCAATCAGCGGCCGCAGGCTCTGCACCGGCTTCTCCGTCGGGTGATGTCGGTTGCCCGTGTATTTCCAGGGGATCACGTCCGGGATGGGACGGTCCGGGGTTTGCGGCCTTCCCTTTGCCAGCAGGTAGGCACTCTCATGGGTGTAACCCACGAACGTCGATTTTGAGGCGTAGCTCTTGGCAAAGACGATATGGCCAACCACCCGGAAACCGGCCGTTTTCCACGCATTCAGAAACAGATCCGCGCGGTTCCAGGCATAGAAACTCACCATCAGGCTGTCATTTTTCAGCACGCGGTACATTTCATGACAGGCGGGCTGGAGCCATTCGGCAGAGTTGTCCCCGGCCAGGGTGCGGCCGGTACGGTCCTTATAGCCAACCAGGTACGGTGGATCGGTAAGAATAAAATCGACGGCACGCGCCGGAAAACGGGACATCACCTGCACGCAGTCACCCAGAATAAAACGGGACATAGACACACTCCTCTCTGATATGCGGCACCCTCTTGCGCCGTGCCGCCACAAAAACCCGGCGAAAAGCGGAGGGCGCAGGGGCGACGCCGCAAGCCGCAGCGCAAGCCTTTCACGGGCTGAATGCACCGTGAAAGGTACGAACGGGTGAGGACGGAGACAACGTGAACCCTTGTGACCGCAGCGGCCGGTTTAGCGTGAAGGCACGGCGTTGAACTCGCCGCCGGTTGGCGGCAATAAGGCGGAGAGAACCGACAACCTTTGTTACCGGTTCTGGTAGCTGATGAGTCAGACAAGGTATGGCAGAATGCACACTGATAATGGATTCGCGCCGTTATCTTACATGTGTGCCTTTGATTTCAGGACGTCCCCGACCGGAGACGTCTTTTTTTTGAGTCGGATATATGGCAGGTGAAAAAAGGCAGCGATTGTGCAATTATCTGTGCCGAAAACATCTGATGGGTTTTCACTTACAACGAATATGACACATTTCAGGACACCCCTCCCCGGAAGGTGTCCTTTTTTTTAGCGCCCCTTCACGTGGTCGATAGCGAACTGCAGCGTGTCCCAGTTAAAACCGATGCCTGCATCGTGGCTGTGGTCGCAGATACGCATGGCTTCTGCAATTTCCTCCTCCGACAGACTGCCATCGAGGGACAGAAAATCATCTTCCAGCCAGAACGTCCCCATACACAGTGCATCCGGTGGGTACTGCTTCAGCCTGGCGATGAGCCCTGCCACCGTCACATCATCACGACATGCAGGACGCGACGGCAGGACGCGATCAGCGATGTCGTTCCAGCACCAGTCATCGCACTCCGGTACGGGTTCCAGCAGGGTCTGTAATTCCACGCCCGGCAGCAGGGAGAGCTGCTCCAGAACCTCCCCCAGAGAAAGTCGCTCTCCGCTGGCATCTTCACTCCCCAGGTAATGGTGATTGATATAGACGGCAAACTCGCCGTTATCGAGTTCAATACAGGTCAGTCTGAACATGGTTGTGTCCTCAGCATCCGGCACCCTCTTGCGCCGTGCCGCCACAAAAACACGGCGTAAAGCGGAGGACGCCAGGGCGACGCCGAAGCCGCAGCGCAAGCCCTTCACGGGCTGAATGCACCGTGCAGGGCGCGAACGGGTGAGGACGGAGACAACGTGAACCCTTGCGACCGCAGCGGCCGGGTTAGCGTGAAGGCACGGCGGGTAATTTTTTACGGGAGATGTAAAGCGGAGGAAAAATTTCACATTAAATTAAAATGTGATTTACATCACAAAACAATACATTATAATCGCCGAAAAATTAAGCGTTTAGTTTTGACGGCAGGGATGAGATGTCACCCTGCCGTTTTTTTCTGAAGTGTACGGGACCGGATTTAACGCGCAGGAGCTGCACCAATACGTCTCAGCGCATCCTCTACTTCACGCAGCCCAAAAATATCTTCCGGCGGCTGCTCTTTTCCGGACAGGCTACATACCGTAAAGACGGCATTTGATGCGGATAATCTCTCGCGGAACAACGCCTGCAGTGCCACAACGACCAGCGTACGTTCGTCTCCTGTCAGTTCTTCAAGCTGCATACTGTTTCCTTCAGGTTAATGTTCATATTCATCCCCGCCCCTCTGGTTTTTTCTCGTCAAACGCCAGGAGAACCCCGAGGCCGATCAGTGAGGCATAGCAGACCTGCATCGCGATTGTCACCGGCAGTGAGATGTTATCAACCAGAACGCCAGGAACCACGACGGCCACGCCTGCCAGTATCATTCCCCTGCCGGTCTTTTTGACCCGTTCCGGCCACTGAGATTCAGGCACGTTCCGGGCGCGCAGAAAGTTATGAATGCACTGCACTGCTTTTTGTTTAATCACTGACATGCTTAGTCTCCGAATGCCCGGCGCATATTTTTCTTTATGCTGGTCGCTTCAGCGGATACCGGTGCGGCAGGCTCCGCTGGGTTCTCCGGCACTGCAGCCATACTCACGTCAGCCGTACCAGCCATCTGCTGAACCAGAACCTGCAGCTCGCTGACCGTGCCGGGCGGTACCGGCATACTGGCCAGCAGACGCGGCAGCTCCGGTGCGGTCGTATGCAGGGCCAGACCGGTGATAATCAGGTTTCTCAGCAGCTCTCCGCGCAGGCGGGATGACACGCCCGTCAGCACACGCTCAACCCGTTCACTGCTCCGGTCATCCTGAAGCGTCAGGGTGTAACGCCGGCGCTGGTATTCCGTCTCCGGTGACATGGCCAGAGCAGCCACGCCACCATCAGGCTCATCAGGAAGCCCTGAGAGTGAAGACCAGGTGCCGGATACCAGGGCCATCACGGCACAAAGCCGGATGGCACTCAGATGTCCGTCAAAGAACACCGGGATCAGCGCCGGTAAACGGGCATCCGTCTGGTACATCACCGCCCCGGCGGTGGCGGCGGTCCGAATGAAGTCACCGCGCAGGGGCTGTGAGATGGTGCTGATGGTCGCCATCGCCGTGATGTCGGTGCGATCGTCGCTGTGCAGATAGAAAGAATACTGGCCGTCCGGCACGTTTAGTCCTCTTTATTGTAAAGGGCAATCTCTCTGGCCAGCGCCAGCTGCGGATCGCCGATAACCTCGATACGGTCAGGAGCCAGAGGCCAGGCCTGACGTATAGCCTCTTCAATGAGGGATGCCCCTCCCCCGACCAGGAATACCCGGTTAACGCTCCTGAAGACCGTCAGCTCACTGGTGACACGCGCGCCCAGGGAAGTGATTGCCTCTGTAATTTTGTTCAGAACATCGTCAATTTTTCCGGCATCGTTGATCACTCGCTGCAGATACTGACGATCATTGCGGTTGCGGATGACCGTGTCAGCAATAAGCGCGCTGGTTTCGCTGTCTGCAGCCCGCAGCGCGCCTGCAGCTGCGCGGGTGACCTGTGACACGCCGACAGACGGATTGCCGTGTACCGCACTGATATCATCAAACTGTCCGACAATCACGCCGGCATCGAGCGTGGTTCCGCCGAGATCGATAATCAGGGTGGTCTCAGCGGGTCCGGGCTTCAGCTCCGCGAGACGGGAGAACGCCGCCGGCAGTGATTCAGGCATCACCTTCACGTCCGTTACGGTAAATGCCCTGCCCTTATTCAGAACCAGCTCACGCATCAGGTTTTCTCGTTTGCGTCGGATGTTCTCCTCGTTCCGCTGGCAGTCCCCGTCATAATACTCGCTCAGGGGCAGCGTCACGGTCAGGCTCACCGGCTGCGGCTCAAGTCCGCTGTTCAGCAGGGCATGATGCACGGCCAGCAGGTTGAGATCACCGTACTGGTATTCCACGTTTGTTGTCGGGATGGCATCCCGGCTGACGCTGTCCCAGGTGTATTTCAGCGTGCCCACCTGATAGTTGAACGTTGCGGCACTGAATTCCGCCACTTTCCAGCCATGCCGGAAGGAGTTAGCAGAAACCCGGGTCTGCAGCTCGTTTCCTTCAAACCATGCCAGCTTAACATTAGTTGAACCATCATCGCAGTAAATATTCATCATTATGCTCCGTCAATTAAACTCAATTTGATACATATTATAAGAGCAAAATGGCAAAATAAAAGCCATACTTCTCATTATGAGTAATTTAAATGTCCCATAATGATATTAAATAGCATTTTGAGTAACTTAGGTTACTCACCCTGTTCATGAAGCAGGTGATCTGGATTATCCTCACGCTGTTAAATATACTGTATGCATATCCAGTATATTTAGACGTCAGGAGGAAAGATGAAACTGCAGCTTTTCAGCACCGGGAAAGCACTCCCGCCACAGGCCCATCCGTTGTTTGCAGACCTGGCCAGCTGCGGTTTTCCGAGCCCTGCCGCTGACTATGTCGAGTCCGACCTGGATCTCCATGATTACTGCATACGGCACCCAAGCGCGACTTACTATCTCCGTGCCAGCGGTGACAGCATGTCCGACGGCAGCCTTTACAATGGCGATCTGCTGGTTGTGGACAGTGCAGAGAAGCCCCGGCACGGCGATATTGTTGTGGCCAGTGTGCAGGGGGAGTTTACGGTTAAACGGCTTCTGCTGACGCCACGACTGACGCTGCAGCCAATGAACGCCGCCTGGCCGCCGATTTATCCCGACCCGGACGATCTGGATATCTTTGGCGTCGTCACGCACATCATCCACCGCCCGAGGGAGATGTACTGATGTTTGCCCTGGCCGATGTGAACAGCTTTTATGCCAGCTGCGAACGTGTTTTCCGCCCGGATTTGAAAGGAAAGCCGGTTGTGGTGCTCAGTAATAACGATGGCTGCGTTATCGCAAGAAGTGCCGAGGCAAAGCCCTGGATCAAAATGGGCATGCCGTGGTTTCAGATGAAAAACGAAACGTATCCGGAAAAAATATACGCGTTCTCAAGCAACTATGAACTTTAGTAAGTTAAGTGGAATGCAACACCTGATTGGACCGTTTGAACTAAACTGCACCTGTTTCTCTGTCAAAAGAGGTCAACATGATGGTCAGCAATCCACTTTTTACTGCCAGTATGCATCTTGTTGAGCAATGGCTCGGACTTCTGACTGACCTGGGTCGGGCTGAAGCAACGACTAAAGCCTACCGAGGAGCACTGACACATTACTTACGCTACTGCGAAGCGGAATCAATTCCTCCTACATCAGCCCATTTTGAGGATTTTTCCGGTTATATTCGCCCACAATTACCTGGAATGGCGCATCCAGTATCCAGTTCCACGCTCCAGTTACGTATCTCTGCTATTCGGCTCTGGTATGATTATCTTTATTACCAGGAGCTTTGTGAAACCAGCCCGATTCCCCGAGCGATGTCGCCAAGTCCGATTTTCAGCGGACGTGGGCTTGTGCCCCGTATCACCCGCCTTCCCTGTGTTCCTGATGATCATGGCTGGTTTACTCTACTACAGCAGGCTGCCTCTGCGACGTTACGAGACCGTCTGATGCTGGCGCTGGCCTATTATGGTGCATTAAGGCGAGCTGAAGTGACGGCACTTCGAGTTGACGATCTTGATTTAGGTCTTCGATTAATCCGTGTTCGTGCTGAAACCACCAAGAATCATCGCGAGCGTATTGTCTGTTACAGCCCGGCGGTAGCACCTGTACTTGCAGCCCATTTGCAACAGTTACGGCAAAGTGGTGTTTCTGGTGGCCCATTATTTCGTTCAGTGTCAGATCGGAATTACGGTATGCCACTAAGCATCTGGAGCTGGAGTAAAACCGTCCGCAGTTGGGGGCTTAAATCCGGACTGCCTTATTTCTCCACTCATACCTTTCGTCATCTGCGTCTGACTCATTTGGCGCGGGCGGGCTGGAAACTTCACGAACTCGCCACCTATGCTGGGCATCGGGATCCCCGGACGACTCAGGTTTACCTGCACCTGTCCGGTACCGATCTCGCTGCTCGCATGGCCGGGGCTGTCGCTGAACTTGACAGAAAAGTTGCCGGGCTGGTTTTTGCTGACAGAGGGTTTGTCTTATGAAAGCCGAAAACACCACTGGTGTTGTCTGGCAGCCTTTTGCACTGGAGTCATATCAACTCAGAGCCACTTTCTCCGCACAGGAACGTCTTGCCCTAAGTACCCCACAACGACGGGGTAAATATCTTCTGCAGAAACCTGTGCCAGCATTCCTGCGCCCTCTTTATGACATCGCCACCCAGAGCGGTATAAAGCCCGAGGTAGCGAGGATTACCATTCTGGCGGTACTCGCCGAAGCACACCGTCAGGACATGCCTTACCACCTCTGGACTGAAGACATATGGCAGGGGTTGTATCAACGACGAAATCTCGGAGGCCCGCTACTGGCAGCTTTTGCCTTTCACCTGTCACAGATTCCTATCCCCTTGTATAGCAGCCGATGCCGGCAACCTGCCTATTATGCTTGTGCAGTTTTTGGTCGGGATATTTTTCAGCAGGAACTCAGCCGTCTCATGGACGTCCTGGTGGCACAGGGGTACTCCCTTCGGCATCAGGAAATGTTTCTCTCAGCAGTCCTAGGAATGCTGATGCTGGAAAATGGCGATCCCCGTCTGGAAAGCTTCACTGAAGAATTGCTCAAACGGGGCCAGCAGTACCGCACTAACGGAATTGCCAGAGCGGTAGGCAAGGTCTCTCACGGTCTGGCAGCAATGGGAATTTTGTCTCGCCCTCTACGTATGCGCGGTTATACCGGCTGGAAAGAGAAGCGGACTGACGGGATAGCCCCAGAATGGGTCGGATGGTGTCAGCGCTGGCGGGAAACATCCGTGCTACGACCCCGAACCCGTGAAACAAATTACAGCTTTATTTTACGTATCGGTTTGTGGCTTTCGAGAGACTGCCCTGATATTCGTGAGCCCGCTGACTGGACTATCAGCACCTGTGCCAGTTTCATTGCCGCACTGGGGAGGATGAATGTGGATGAACTTTCTCTGGTATCTGAGCAAAAGCAACGTGTGTCTCCCCGCTCCGGTCAGCCGATGATGAGCAACTCCCGAGCAGCGTTTTTATATGCCCTGCGGCGTTTTTTTGTTGATTACGAGCTCTGGGGATGGGGAAGACTGAAGCTTAGCCCCTACCGCCATTTGGTCACGCCGGACACACCAGCTTTCAGCCGGGGAGTGAATCCGCGGGTGATTGACGATCCCGTGTGGCTGAAGTTGATCTGGGCCAGTCTGAACCTGCACCCGGAGGATATGTTAACGGAGATCCATTATCCGTTTTCCCTGCATCAGGCGATGGCGGTGATCTGGACCCATGCGGGACTGCGCCAGAATGAAATATTCCGCCTGACCTCAGGATGTATACATGAGCAGACAGATGATATTGTCCAGGACGACGGTAGCATTATTTCTGCCGGAACGCTGTGCTATCTGGATGTTCCTGCTGGGAAAACATCAAAAGCGTTCGTCAAACCAGTCGCCAGCATTGTGAAAAAATACGTGGATTTATGGCTGCAGGAACGCCCCCAGGAGCAGGCGCCTCTGATTGATGAACGCACGGGGGAAAAAGTCAGCTATTTGTTTCAGTTTCGTGGTAAACACGTGGGAAGCGCACTCCTGAATAACACAATTATCCCGGTACTCTGTGCCCGGGCCGGTGTCCCGGTCGAAGACAGCCGTGGACGGATCACCAGTCACCGGGGAAGAGCTTCAGCGGTCACCGCACTGGCCAGCGTACCACAAGGGATGACCTTGCATGAGTTAATGGAGTGGTCCGGACATAGCTGCCCGCGATCAACCCTGCACTACATCCGCATTCGCCCAACACGGCTGGCGGCTTCTTTTGTGAAAGCGGACAAAATTTCCCATATGATCAGCGTGCTGATCGATCATGACAGTCAGGCACTAACGTCATCAGGGCCTGCTCTGTACTATGATTTAGGCGATTTGTATTGCACCAATCCGTTCTGGAGCAGTTGCCCGCACAGAATGGCCTGTATTGGCTGTGATTTTAGTTTGCCGAAAAGCAGTTCCCAGGCACTGGCTCTTGAAAGTAAAGCCTCTATACGCCGGTATCTTGAGGAAGTCCCGCTAACTCCGGATGAGAAAGCAATTGCGGAAGGTGATATTGATAAGCTGACTGCATTCATTAAAAAAATGGCTAGTCAGCCCCCACCTCAAAAAGACTAAATTGCGTTCAGGGCTCTGCATCTTGCATGAGGGTGTAAATCAAGGCTTGCTAATCACACCTACATCCAGGCGCGCTGCGCCATTCTCATGGCTCACCAGCCCACTCACTCGCACCAGATCCTGAGCATCGAAGTGCTGCCCGTTCCAGACCTTCTGAGGAATGCGCACTTTGATGGTGCCGGTTGGATCGCGGAAGGTGTACCACTCATCCTGCTGCTGACTGATAACATTGCCTTCCAGCGTTACCCACGCCCTTTCGTGCATTGACGATACGGCCTGAATACGGCTTTGACCATTCTCCTGCTGTACTTTATGTCCGGCATACATGCGCTCAGTAGCGACTGGCTCTTTCTCTGCGGAGAAGCCGCCCTGCGCTGCCAGGGCAGGAATGGCGGTGAATGAAGTGAGCAACATACCGGTGACGTTGACGAATTGACGACGAATCTTATTGAAGTATTGTTTTTGCATAGCAGGTTCCATTTATGATTTTACATCCCCCCAGGGGGGATGTTCTGATGATAAATGAGCGTCTGTGAAAGCTCAATTGCTATCCCCGGTAGGGGGATGAAAATGTGATGGGCTTCAGAGATAAAAAACCCACCGGTGGGTGGGTTCAGAGATGAGTCTTGTTAGGCGAAATCAGCGGGTCACGCCGATCCAGCCGTGATAACCCATGTAGATACCGACCAGGGCAATCAGTACGCTTGAGAAGTACGGCGCCCGACGCGCCAGCGTATCCAGGCCACTCCAGCGTTTTGTTGCCTGACGAACGCTGAAAGCCGCCGCTGCACCTACTGATACCAGCGTAATCGCTAAGCCGATGCTGAAACACAGTACCAGCGCAGCACCGAGCGTAAATTCTTTTACCTGAATGCAAAGCAGCAGAACGGTAATGGCTGCCGGGCAAGGAATGAGTCCGCCGGTCAGGCCGAACAGGATAATTTGTCCGGTGGTTACGCTGCGATTAGCAAAACGCTTTTTGATGTCGTTCGCATGCGCTTTCTCGTGCGCGTCCTGATACTCGCGGGAGTTAACATCCAGTCCCTCCAGCGCGGAGTGATCGTGGTCATGATCGTGGCCGTGTTCATGCTCGCGGAACTCCACGTCATAATCGTGTACATGGCCGCGATGGCCCAAAGAGAGACGAACATCGAAACTGTGCGGCTCCGGGATCGCCAGGGCTGATTCCATAAACCCGTCTTTTTCTACGAAATCAAAGGCCTGTGAAAATGTCCCCGTTCCCCGGTTGGTGACCAGAGAGATATCGCGGGCTTCCCATTTCCTGCCGCTGAGCGAGCGTAAGCGCCAGTGAGGTGGCTGACCTTCCTCGAAAATCGAGAGTTCAACGCTGCCATGACCCGTATCGATGATGCGGGTTTCATCATGATCGTGATGACCGTGGCCGTGTTCCTCTTCCTGCTCCATCTTCCACAGCTTTTCGCCACGCCAGGTTCGCCAGAACATCCATGCCGCCGTGGCAAGAATGATGATGGCTGAAATCAGCTGGAACCAGGGTTCGGCAGACTCAGCGGTGAATTTCTGACTGACATACATTCCGCCCATCGCAATCAGCCAGACCACTGACGTATGCGAAATAGTCGCCGCAAGCCCCAGTAATACGGCTTGCTTCACCGTTCCCCGGATAGCCACGATAAAGGCGGCCATCATCGTTTTGGAGTGCCCGGGCTCCAGGCCGTGAAGCGCACCCAGCAGGATTGCGCTGGGTATGAACAGCCAGGCATTCGCCACGCCTTGCTGTAAAAGAGCAGAAAAATCAGTCATGTTTCGCTTGCCTTAAAGATACTTGGTTATCTCTTTAAATTCGCTAAGCGTATTTTCAGACCCGTGGTGGTCGGCATGAAGGGCATCCTCCAGGCAGTGATCCAGATGGTCATGAATTAAAGTACGCTTCGCATTCGTTATCGCCTTTTCCACAGCGTGCAACTGCTGGGCGATGTCCAGACACGCTTTTTCATCTTCGAGCATCTGGATGGTGCTTTTCAGGTGCCCTGCGGCACGCTTAAGTCTTTTAATAATGTCAGGGTGTGATGCGTGAACGGTCATGATTTATCCTCTCCAGGTGGAGGGGATAAGATAATGTGTATCAACGCCATGGTCACATTTTTTATCGGCTTATCCTCTCCTGCCCGTTTGTCTGTTTTACGGAAATTACTTCTCTTTCTTCGGCCATGACGGGTGTTCATCATCAATGACGAAATCATGCTCATGGGTCGATTCGTTGTTTGTTTCTGGATCGGTGTGACTGTGAATCTGGGCGTAAACTTCATGCTCAGGCCGCCAGATAAGAACGGCAGTAATCAGTGACAGCGCGGCCACAATGGTCAGGGCGATGAACGAAGCCTGCGTTCCCCATGTTGCGCCTACCCACCCGGCGAGTGGATAAGTCACCAGCCAGCATGAATGCGACAGAGCGAACTGAGCGGCGAACAGTGCCGGTCTGTCTTCAGCCGTAGACGAACGGCGCAGCAGGCGACCGCTCGGCGTCTGAGAAAGCGAGTAGCCCACACCCAGCAGCGCCCAGAGCACAACCAGCGTGATGTAATCCTTGAGGAAAATGCCCAGTCCCAGGCCAACGACTAGAAGCACGGTGCCCACAAGCATCGGCATGCGGTCACTCATTTTGTCGAGCAGTCTGGGGAGGATCAGGGCCGACACCATGGACCCCACACCGAAGAAAGCCAGGGCAATGGCGGTAGCTCGCTGTGAGAAACCAAAGTCCGCCTGAACCAGAACAACGGTGTTGACGATCACCATCGCACTCGCTGCCGCCACAGCCATGTTCAGAGCCAGCAGGCCACGCAGTCTTGGTGTTTTCAGGAAGATGCGCATGCCTCGCGTAGTTTTGTCATAGATGCTGCGGTTGACCGTTAGCGCTTTCATTTTTGGCAACGTCACGGAAACAACCAGAGCCGCTGAGGCGAGGAACCCGACCGCCGTACCGGCAAACAGATTGTGGAAGCTCATGACCGTCAGCAGTGCCGCCGCCAGCATCGGGCTGATTACGCTTTCCAGATCGTAGGCCAGACGTGACAGAGACAGCGCCCGGGTATATTCGCGTTCGTCAGGAAGAATATCAGGGATTGTCGCCTGAAAGGTTGGCGTAAACGCTGCCGAAGCAGACTGAAGAATGAAGATCAGGATGTAGATTTCCCAGATCTGAGTGACAAAAGGCAGTGCGATAGCCACGAGGGCACGAACCAGGTCCAGCGTCACCAGCATGGTGCGACGCGGGAATTTGTCGGCAAAGGCCGCTGCTACTGGTGCCACCAGAATATAGGCGCTCATCTTGATCGCCAGCGCGGTACCCAGAACCGCCCCGGCCCTGTCTCCGGCGAGATCGTAGGCTAAAAGCCCCAGCGCTACGGTCGCCAGACCGGTACCGATAAGGGCGATAACCTGTGCCAAAAACAGATGGCGATAGGTACGATTAGAAAGAATATTGAGCATCAGGCAATCTCTTGGCTTAAATTTACATCCCCCCCAGGGGGATGGTGAAAGCATAGAGTGAGCTGAAAAAAATGACAAGCATTATCCTGGCGGGGGGGATGTGGGTTTTGCTAGTTGCCTGATATGTAGAATAAAAAAGCTTCAGGTATCCCAGCGTTATACCTGAAGCAGCATAAAGAGTGTCGAAGGTGTTATCGCCGCTTCCCTGCGTAGCCCCTTCTGACGAGAAAGGTGTTAACTCAGAAGTCCCAGGCAGGTTTTTAGGCTCAGCCGGGTCGCCTCAACGTCGCTGTGGATGATGGTGCACCAGTCGTCACGGTTAGCCCGAATGTCTTCGAGCCAGCTGTTCAAGGCCTGATTGAACGCCATGGTTTTCTCGCGCTGCGGCCAGCTCATCTGGTTCGCGCTGTAAATGTCCTGCCCGGGCTGCGGCATCTGCACAGTTTGCTGTGTCGACATCCGGGAAGTCACTGACCAGGTGTCAGAGTTGCCGTCCCATGAAGGCATCACAGGGAAGCCTGCACCGCGCAAAGCGATATCCCAGGTGGCATCAAACAGGAATGTTTTCCCGTTTAACTCAAAAGTCACGGTGTCATGAAACCCCTGTGTTTGCGGCAAAATGGTCAGTATTTCCGGAGGAATGGGTAAATCAGCCCAGTCAAACTGCACCAGTTTTCGCTTTGCCGTAATACCACCGGCAACCAGCAGTCGTTCGGCCGCGGCGGCTTTATGACGACAATCGCCAAAACCCTGCTCAAACAGGCTCATGCTTTGCTCATTCCATGAACCAAGCTGATAAGGCATTCGCCTGACCAGTTCAAAAATGGCTCTCCGCAATTCCGTTGAGCCACTCTGAAGACCGAGAGACTGCAAGATCCAGCCCGGTGTTATCGTCTCTTGAGCAGAGCGACGGGTGTTTATTTTTTGCCATGTATCACTGACTCTTTCTGCCAGAGAGGCTGCCAGGGTTTCCCCCGGCAGTAATGTTGTCATCAGCAATGCTCCTGTGGTGGTGAGGAAATGTCTACGCGTCAACATATCGGGCGTTACACCTCCACGCTGCGACGAAGCGCTGACATAACCAGTGATTCACAGACCACTTCTTCATCCTGCGTCCGATTAACGCCAGGGAAGACCATCTGGCTCATCGGGGACGAGCGAAGCCGGTGATAACGGGCAATTGCGCCATTCATACCTCCCATCTGCTTGCGTCTGACCAGGCGCAGCCCGTGCTCCCAGGCCACTTCATCCATCGCACTCGCCAGGACAGGATCATGGTTGAAGATTAAGACGCCATCCCCTTTCAGCAGGCGGGCTGCGCTGCGAAGGAAAGTCGTGTAATCCTGCTCGAAATAAGCCGCTGCCTGGGAGTAGATAATATCGACCCCGCCTGCCTGAACGCCCCGTTTCTCCAGCGTACACAACCCGGCAGCCGTCACGTAGGGATGCTCAGTCACACCTTTTGGCAGCGATTCATGCCATGGCGTGAGATTGGTGAAGTGCAGGAATGCACTCTGTCCAAGCTGCTCCCTGAAGCCCTCCGCCAGCCCGGAAATTGTCGCCTGATGACTGGTCGTTTCTTCTGCACGAAAACCCGCCCAGGCAGCACCAATTTCCAGGAAGGTGACGGTGCCATTTTTGTGGTGAATGTTCTTCGCGTAGTGAACGATATCGAACCCAATTTCTCGCGCCAGACGAAACGATCCGCCGCTGGAGGTCCATGGGCCATCAAAGCCAAAGGCGAGGATCGCTTTGAGCATCGAGCCCGTTTCCTGATGCATCATTTTCAGGAACGGAATGACCTTACGCCGTGAAGGCACCGGGACATTCGGACGCAATTTTTTGGCCTGAAGGTCGCGATTAACGCCCATGCACAGCGTCTGCCAGTGCAGAGGGGCAATCCGATAATTAAGTGCAGTGAAATTCCGCGCAATCTCACGACGCGCCTGAATGGAGTCTTTATACATAGCCTCTCCGCTAAATCTGAAGTTGATAAATGCCAGGCAGCAAACACGCTACCGGTAACAGCGATCAGATCTGGCGGGTGCTGGGAGGACGGTAAATGATGTCCGTGGCTTTAACCGGACTACGAAGATCGGCAAGCGGCAACCATCTGTCTGCTACAGGAGAGAGGGCAATCTCCACAGAGGGTGGCTGCTCCGGAGTTTCATGAAAATGGTCTGTCTGATGATGGCCTGCATGGCCAGACTGAGGGATGTCCGAATCGTGAGAGTGGTCCTGCATTGTCATGGTGACTTCTGCATCGTGCAGATCCATCTCGTAGCCTGTCAGGCCGTTTGTACCATGTGATGCAAACGTCCCCATCGACGACATCATCATGCCAACGGCCATGATGACAATCATCAGAACATAACGGGATGAACGTTTAAACATCAGGTACATCGCTGAATACTTCTCTCAATAGACAATGATACGGTTTAAAAAGATTAGCATCCCCCCGGGGAGGATGTAAGGTGCTGGAGTGTAAAGTCTTGTATTGCCGGGATTAATAAAATGGGCCCGCATAATACGGGCCCGGTAAATCAGATGACGCGCTTAATACTCATGTACTCCCCATTGGTATCCAGTTGGATCGTAATCGTCTCTGAACCACGATTTCGCCAGAACCAGCCATGTTTTCCGTCGAAGGCGGCCTGCAACACGCCATCACGAGAAGTAATCTGACGATCTTTACCATAGCCGTGGTAAAACCCTTTCGGGGCATTAACCGGATCGCCGTGGGCATCGACGTTCACAGGACCAGAACTCATCCACTGATAAGCTACCCGGGCATCCTTACGCATTTCCATCTTCACCTCTGCCGCTTCATTCGGCTTCAGCGTAATCAGCAGCTGATTACGTTGAGAACCGGCGGTTGGCGCTTCCGGCGCACGGGTTGTGGCCGGGACACTCAGTTCCGGGTAGCTGTTTTGCGTGATTGTCGGCGGGTTGTCCGGCACCGGACGTTCATTTACCGGTGCTGTTTGCTGCGCCAGTGGGCTCGTGCCCGCTTTATCAGCAGCAGCCTCTTCCGCCAGCTGCGTTTTGATTTCACCCATTTCTTTAAGGCCCAGCAGACGGCCAACGCCCGTCGGGTCGATGCCGTATTCTGACGGCATCACGATGGTAATCAGCAGCGTAAGCGCAACAATGGCGGCCAGAATGGTTGATTGCATCAGTTTCATCGCAGAAGGCAGTTCTGCACGGGTCGGTAAATCGGTGTTATACATTCTCTTTTCTCCCTCAGGCTAAAACGTAACCACAAATCTGGTAACTCATTAACAGGAAACCGGCGCTCATCATCACAACGTTGGCAGTGTAGGCGTGGCGGAAAAAGCTCGCCGTCTGCCGCCAGTAGCTCATGATGATGAGGATGGCGCTCAGCGCCAGCAGCTGGCCTATCTCCACCCCGACATTGAAGGCAATCAGGTTGACGAACAGGCCATCGGGAGAAATTTCGAACTCTTTGATTTTGGTCGCCAGACCAAAGCCGTGGAAGAAGCCAAAAATGAGCGTCGCAAGTTTCGTGTTCGGCTGAAAACCAAACCAGCGCTGGAAGGCTCCAAGGTTATCAAGCGCTTTATAGACCACCGACAGGCCGATAATGGCATCAATGAGATAAGCGCTGACGCTGATGTCAAAGAAGGTACCAATGAGCAGCGTCGTGGAGTGACCGACAGCAAACAGGCTGACGTACAGCCCGATATCGCGCATTTTGTAGAGAAAGAAAATCACGCCAAACAGAAACAGCAGGTGATCGTAACCGGTCACCATGTGCTTCGCGCCAAGGTAGATAAACGGGATGATGTTAATCCCGGTGATTTCCTGAATGTACCCTTTGTCGCCTTCTGCCACACCGTGGGCAGACGCGCCCTGGCTGTAGAAAAGCATTAATAACAAGAAAAAAAGACAAGCTGAACGCGCCTGAGCTGAAAACAGGCCACCGCTCAACCGGCCCTGCATATCAAGGCTGGTATTCATAAAAACCCTTACAAATTGAATAATAACGAATTAACGGAAGTTATTACGCAATCAGGGATCTCGGAGGGCGTTCGGGGGTGGCCTGAGGTATCCGCAGGATTTGTTCTGAACTCAGCGCGAACGTCGTCCGCATGCCTGCGTCCCAGGCCTGCAAAGCAGTCAGCGTGAATAGTTTGTTCAGATCGTGGGAATGATCGGCATTGAGGTGATGTACGTTACCGTGCGAGTGGAACAGCAACGGATCGTGCTCATTCAGTGGTTCATCGCTGTCGTGCTGATGGTCACTGATGGACGTTGTATCCTGGACGTTGTAGACAGCCTGCGGTTTTGCCATAAGCGAACTGCTCAGCACGGCAACAGCCATGATGATCAATACGATTCTGGAAATGACTTCACGGCTGATAAACACAGTCAACGGCATCCTGATGATACAAGGTAACAACGTGCGTAATGTATCCGCTATGCTGGTTTGATTTCAATAGTTGTTTTGGGGTCACTGCTATCGGAACATTTCCTTGAACATCCTGAATTTCACTCTTTCTGTTTTTAGCTCACCCTGCCCCTCAATGGGCCAGAATGCATGAATTGCGCGGCCATCAATTATATCGCCTGCTTGCAAAACTAAATTTGCCCTTACTTCAACAAGATCACAATACGCGCTTATGAACTACTTGCTTTACTTCTCCATTGCACAATACTGTATACATAAACAGTATCTCTTGCGAGTGAATCAACATGTCTCTTTGGAGTGGAATTTTTATATTTAACAATATAATCATATTGTTATATGACTTTTTGACGTATGAAAACTATAGAATACAAGATCCTGTATTTTGTCCTTTTTCTGCTCATGAAGACCTATGATCATGGGTGCATTTCCATCCCCAGCACAGGATTACGTCGAAAAGGAACTGGATTTAAATGAGCTCTGTATACGTCGACGAGCCTCTACTTTTTTTGTACGCGCCAGCGGTTGCAGTATGCAGGAACCAGGTCTTTGTGATGGCGACATTCTGGTGGTTGATCGCGCTGAGGAAGCCATTCATGGCGATATTGTTGTCGTGGAAGTCGATGGAGAGTTTACCGTTAAACGTCTTCAACTGAAGCCCCGCCTTGCGCTTTTGCCTATGAGTCCAGCATTTCCAATTATTTATCCCGATGAATTGCAATTACTTGGTGTTGTTACGTGGTTTTTCAACTGCACTCGTACTCGACGGAGGTAACGATGCCAATGTTTGGTCTTGCGGATGTAAACTCATTTTATGCCAGTTGTGAGGCGTTGTTTCGCCCAGATTTGCGAGGCAAACCGATTGTTGTTCTTAGTAACAACGACGGATGTGTTATCGCACGCAATGCTGGTGCAAAAGCGTTAGGAATAAAAATGGGTGTGCCCTGGTTCCAGATTAAAAATCAGAGTTACAGGGAAAAGGTGCACGTTTTCAGTTCGAATTATGCGCTTTATCATAGCCTTAGTCAGAGAGTCATGAGCGCTCTTGAGGAGATTACACCGCGAGTTGAACAGTACAGCATCGATGAAATGTTTCTCGATTTGACGGGCATTGATAGTTGCGAAGATTTTGAACACTTTGGCCGACGTCTCAAAGCGCATGCCCTGAATACCGTTGGGCTGCCTATTGGCGTTGGTATTGGGCAGACCAAAACCCTGGCCAAATCGGCCCAATGGGCCAGCAAGGAGTGGAAACAGTTTCGCGGCGTCCTGGCGCTCACACCGGATAATTCGAAACGCACCATGACGCTGCTGGAAAATCAGCCCGTAGAAGAGGTTTGGGACGTGGGCAGGAAAATAGGCAAACGCCTTAATCTGATGGGTATTAAAAATGCTTTACAGCTTGCTCAATCCAGTCCGAGATTTATCCGGGAAAATTTTTCAGTTGTTCTGGAGCGTACCGTACGGGAACTGAATGGGGAGTCCTGCATTCCTCTTGAGGAGCTTCCGCCATCAAAACAGCAGATTATTTGCTCACGCTCCTTCGGTGAGCGCATCACGTCAAAAGCAGCCATGCAGCAGGCTCTGTGTTTGTACGCGACACGTGCAGCCGAAAAGCTGAGAGGTGAACGCCAGTTTTGCCGACACATCGGCATATTTATAAGAACCTCACCCCACGCCATTAACGAAGTGTATTACGGCAATAGCGCTGGAGAAAAGCTTGCCCTGCCGACCCAGGATACGCGAGACATTATTGAAGTTGCACTGCGTTCACTAGATCGCATTTGGCTGGATGGTCGGCGCTATATGAAAGCCGGTATCGCGCTTGATGATTTTACGCCGAATGGCATAGCTCAGTTCAACCTTTTTAACGAGAACAAACCCAGAGAGAAAAGCGCCCAACTGATGAAGGTACTGGACGGCATCAATCAGTCCGGGTTGGGCAGTGTGTGGTTTGCGGGTCAAGGCGTAGATACAGCGTGGAGGATGAAGCGGGAAATGCTCAGCCCGGCGTGGACTACCTGCTGGAATGATATTCCGATAGCGCGAATAAAGTGAAGAAACCCTCCATCAAAGCTTGCTTTTCTATTCCACATAAATGCCTCGATGTCAGCGCGCGTGATGAGCTGCCTGGAGGAGCTGGCCCCAAGGGTGGAACAGTATTCGATTGACGAGATGTTCCTCGACCTGACCGGCGTTGAGCACTGCATGGACCTGGAGGACTTCGGCCGGCAGCTGCGCCAGCACGTGTATGACTGTACCCGTCTGACCATCGGCGTGGGTGCCGGGCCGACGAAAACCCTGGCAAAATCTGCCCAGTGGGCCTCAAAGGAGTGGAAACA
The DNA here is from genome assembly GCF_014930495.1 of Enterobacter cloacae complex sp. S3. Classification (NCBI taxonomy): domain Bacteria; kingdom Pseudomonadati; phylum Pseudomonadota; class Gammaproteobacteria; order Enterobacterales; family Enterobacteriaceae; genus Enterobacter; species Enterobacter cloacae complex sp. S3. Next base: position 26,317 of record NZ_JADBRD010000058.1, read on the forward strand.
GTTTCGTGGTGTGCTCGCCCTGACCAGGGGGAATCCTCAGCGAACGCGGAAACTGCTTTCACTGCAGCCGGTCGAAGAGATCTGGGGCGTGGGAAACCGTATTGCACGCAAACTTAATGTACTGGGTATCAGGACCGCGCTCGATCTGGCCCTGACGAACCCGGCCTTTATACGCAAAAATTTCTCCGTCGTTCTCGAGCGAACAGTACGCGAACTGAACGGGGAAAGCTGCATGTCGCTTGAGGAAGCACCACCGACGAAACAGCAGATCGTCTGCAGCCGCAGCTTTGGAGAGAAAATCACGGAGTACGATTCGCTCCGCCAGGCTGTCTGTCAGTACGCAGAACGGGCCTCTGAAAAGCTGCGGAAAGAGCGCCAGTACTGCCGGCATATTTCCGTTTTCATCAAAACGTCTCCGTTCGCCGTTAAAGAGCCTTACTACGGCAACGTGGCCACGGAGAAACTGCTTACACCCACTCAGGACACCCGGGACATTATTGCGGCCGCCACAACGGCTCTGGAGCGTATCTGGAAGGATGGGCACCTGTATGCCAAAGCCGGTGTGATGCTGAATGACTTCACCGGCTCCGGCGTTTCGCAGCTGCAGCTGTTCGACGAACGTCCGCCACGTCCTCACAGCTCTGAGCTGATGAAGGTTCTCGATGGCATTAATCATTCCGGTCTGGGACAGATCTGGTTTGCCGGGCGAGGGATAGCGCCATCATGGCAAATGAAACGCGATATGCTCTCCCCTGCGTACACCACCCGCTGGAAAGATATTCCCGTTGCGAGGATCAGATAAATTCTGCTTTTCTGAGAGAGCCAGTAGTGCTCGCCGCAGCCGAACGACAGGGTGAAGCCCGCGAGTGAGCGAGGAAGCACCAGGGAACAAAACGAACATAATCTTCTTACGCACCTAATACAGGAATCACAGTAACAATCTCAAAATCTGTATTGTGATAGAAACAGCTGAATAGAGTGGGACCATGGTCCCAGTTAAATCCGGCGTGTGGAATCGATATTCCAGGCGGGGTTGAAGGATGAGTTCTGACACGCAAGTAGGAGGTGGGACCGTGGTCCCAGTTA
>NZ_JADBRD010000058.1:27494-41141 GCF_014930495.1 Enterobacter cloacae complex sp. S3
TGGGACCGTGGTCCCAGTTAATCTGGTGTATGAAATCAGTATTCCGGGATGGGTTACCGTCTGAGTTCTGATATGCAGGTTGAGGGGTGAACTGCGGAACTAGTTAAGGAAAACTAGAAAAAACTGGATCTTTAGATTGTGGTAACAATCAGGTTGGGAGAAGTAAACAGATCTTTTTTACAACACTGGGCTATAGTGCAGAAAATAACTGCTTCGGATGTATATATTCCGAAGCAGCATGTAACGCATTAAGGATATTGGAAATTAATGAAGACTCTCGCGTGTATCATTAAACAGGCTAAACTTTTTGTAAGTCGCGCAGTATGGTTTCTATCTTCTCGATACACTCGGCAGGCAAACGAGATTTATCGAGATTAAAAATCACCTTATCGCCTTTGTATAGGGCTGTCGCACCAGGTACAAATTGATGACGGGTATTAAGGTTTACTTTTTTACCTGATGGCTCTTTCAGAACATCCGTCAGTAAACCAATAACTTCCTCGGATTCAAAGATAACTCCCGCTTTCTTTTGCTCATGAAGCTGTTGTGTCCGTTGCAACAATAAAGCTTCTTTTCCCGAAAATGCTTTGTACAGCGTCTCCCCTGAGCGGGCGGAAAGTTCACCAGGATGAGTAAACAGGGCAACCACTGATTTTGGCAAATGGGCCGTGTTGATGCAACGCGTGATGATTTTACGGGAAATATTCTCAGCTTCAGCCAGAGCAGAGATATTGCCGTTAAAATCATTTTCCAACCGCTGTGCATAACGGTTGCCCCGTTCATAAGCGCTGACAGGACGATAATCATTACCCAGCCGTGATAAAGCCATCATCTGTTCGTCATCGAGATCCCCGACGAGAACACGATAATCTGATGATGTCAGTATGGCGGCTTTACGACGGCGACTACCATCAGCAATTTCAATGACACCTTCTACCCTTCGTCCGAACGCAGGCGTCTGTTGACCACTCAGCATAAAAGAGGGAATCAGATCATCAAGCGCGTCTTCGGTCAGTAGTTCCTGGTCACGTTCATTACCTGACCAGACTCTTGATGCCGTCTCAACACTCTCGCCCGGGATCGCTTCCAGAATAAATTTCACTTCCCGGCCACAAACCGGAAGCAGAATGGTATTCCCGCGGGCCATGGCTCCAACCCGTGCAATTAATGAATCAACCATCGGTGCAGCGGGTGCCGCTGAAGGTTCAGTTTCGGGGCGGATATCTTTTACGGTATGTTTTGGAATGACTGGTGCACGTTTCATTATCTGATCTCCCAGCGAGGTTTAATCAGGCGATCAAAAATTTCATTACAGACAGGCTCCCAGATAGACAGCGCATTTCGCCAGGCTCCTGTAGATGAGCGCTGATCGATAGCCTGCTCAAACACCGTTCTCATACGGATCTGACCTTTACCGACTTCGTCGGTCTCGCGAACAACGTTTTTCAGTACCATGCTTCCCCAGGCATCGCGGATCTGTTCTTCCATCCAGGGTGACTGTGAGCCATTGTTATTGCTGTACTTGGTCAGAAGAATTCTAACGTCAGGTTCAAAACCCTGCAGGTCCACGTTTTTTAACAGGTCGCGCAGCATGTCAAAAAACTGAAGGGCAGAGGTGTAATCAAATAACTCTGCTGGCGTTGGCACGATGAGTACATCTGCAGCACAGACGACATTGATGGTACCAATACCGAGGTTCGGTGCACTGTCGATAACAATGACATCATAATCATGGGCCACTGTTTCGATGGCCAGGCGAAGCATCATATGAGGTTCTGTCGGCAGTTTCCCGTTGTCAAACCTTCCCATTAGTTCTGTCTCAATGCGGTGCAGAGCCAGGCATGAAGGTATGATGTCGAGACCCGGCCAGCAGGTGGCTTTGACGGCATAGGCTGCATCATCGCGCTCACCAAGATAAAAAGGCAGCAGTGTGTCTTCGGCATGGATATGCAAATCAGGGACCCAGCCGTGGTACATGGAGGCTGTGCCTTGAGGATCGTTCCCTTCGACAAGCAGTACTCGCAGCCCTTTCAGCGCCAGGTCCTGTGCCAAATGTACAGATACAGATGTCTTATAGACACCCCCTTTATGTGCTGCCACCGCGATGACGGGCGGAACGCTGTCATCAGGACGGCGCAGACGGGTGCCAAATACATCCCGCATATGGTTGATTTGTTCAATGGTGTAGCCCACCCGCTGCTCTACACGTCCACGCATTTCCATATCAGGATGGGGAAGGCGTCCTGCTTTTTCTGCATCACGGATTGCCTGAGAAGAAACGCCAATCAGATCGGCGGCCTCACCCACACGCCAGCGACGGGTAATTTTCCTGGCTTCCGGGCTATCATCGTTAAACTGTGCAATCGCGATAGCTTTCGTCATTTCATGACCGGCCGTAATGCACTGGTCAAGCGTTTCCATCAGTCCCATTCTTTGTTCCTTATTATTATCTTTGCATTAATCTATTAAATCTTGGTAAAAGGCGCAAAGCAACATTAAAGTTGCAAACCGTCTTAAATATTGCAAAGCCGATCAAAATATAGTCTTGTTCAGTTCAGCATCCGCCTGAAAGGCTGCCGCATGCTTCAGTCAATATCATCCGCTCGCCGCAGAAAGTATGCGCGCGTAGGCGCATGCGTCGAGGAAGCGGAATTACTCCGTACTAACAAGGTGTGGCTGACGCTCTGAAGCTAACGAAGCTCCACTGGAAGGAACTGAATGGTAAGGAATTGACTATAGTATGCAGATTATTGACTGCGGTATGAAGCTGAATAGGAATAGGGAAGAGTAATGACATGCATTTTTCTGCATATCACAGTCAAGACTATTGCCTTTCCTGGTGTTGTATTACTGGGTTGTTGTACCAAGATTCACATTGTGTCATGTCAGTGGTCCATATGTATTGGATGCTGGCTGTTATTCCATATTTCGATCCAGTAATTGATCCTTAAGGAGATCATGTTGAGATCAAAAAGAGATCCCCGGATCGTTTAGCGCCCCGCTACGCCTGATCCTGGAGACTATCTTCATTAACTGTGGTGTGTGGTATGTTGACTGTTGTGTGCGAGATCAACTATTGCGGTATGCAATTGTATTAACTGGGGTATGTATTTCCGTTGACTGTGATATGCGTATATACTTTCGTTTGTGGATAACCGCGGGTTAATAAAATGGCTATGGAAAATAATGAGTTACCCCTGAATCTTCAGGAGGTCAATAAGACAACGGGTGAAGTTGTTAAGCTGGATGTCAACAGCGCCAGTACTGTTCAGCCTGTTGCGCTCATGAGGCTTGGTCTGTTCGTTCCTACCCTCAAATCGACCTCTAGGAGTAAGACGAACCGCAAAAACGTCACGGATGCGACTGAGGAGCTCGTACAGCTGTCCATTGCCCGGAGTGAAGGGTATACCGATGTCAGGATCACCGGATCGCGCCTCGATATGGATACGGACTTCAAAGTCTGGCTTGGAATCATCCGTTCAATGTATGATTTTGGCGTTAAGGATGACACGCTCAAGCTGTCTTTTGTTGAGTTTGTTAAAATGTGTGGCTTTGACTCCCGGCGCTCTAACAAGAAAATGCGTGACAGGATAAGCAACTCCCTGTTCAAGCTGGCATCCGTAACCCTCAAGTTTCAGAGTGAAACGAAAGGGTGGACTACGCACCTGGTTCAGTCTGCCTATTACGACATCACTGCCGATGTCGTGGAGATCAGGGCAGAGCCCAAGCTCTTTGAGCTTTATCAGATGGACAGGCGGGTCCTGTTGCGTCTGAAAGCCATTGATGCCCTGCAGCGCAAGGAGTCCGCACAGGCACTCTATACCTACATTGAAAGTCTGCCACAGAATCCGGCCCCCATCTCCATGAAGCGTATGCGAGACAGACTCAACCTGACGTCTAACCTCTACACGCAGAACCACACGGTGCGCAAAGCCATGGCGCAGCTGAAGGATATCGGCTATCTGGATTACACCGAATTCAAACGCGGCCGGGCCACCTACTTCAGCGTGCATTACCGTAATCCGAAACTCATCAGTAGCAAGGTCGTTGTTCCCCGTGAGCCGGAAGAGGAAGTACCTGAGCAGAACTATGACGAAGTTATTAAAGCCCTGAAGGCTGCAGGTATTGATCCTCAGAAACTAGCAAAAGCGCTCGCCAGCGTGAAACCGGGAAATGACTGAGGAATGCCGTTTTAGAGTTTGTTGAGTGTGGTATGCAGAGCGCATACCACAGTCAATTTATACTGATTCATCATTCCGTTTAGGTTTTGCTTGCCTTGACTGCGATATGTGGATAGGCCTACCAGAGTATTGATATTGACTGCGGTGTGTGGAAGAGCGGGCAGTCTGCTCAACATCTTCACTGCGATATGTTTACTTTCATCACTTAGTCAATATTGTTCGTCAGGGCGGATGCCCTTAGCCCAGTACTTTCACAAAGGGTCTTAACCCACCGAGATCAAAGGATTCCGGGGGCAGCGTCCGGGATTCACTGATCCGCACTCCCGTGTTCCAGAAAGTAGAGAACAGCATTTAATGGTGAAGATCCGGCATATAGAAGAGTAGGGCTCTCACTTCGGGGACGAGTAGGTACGCCAGGGTGGCGCCGGTTAAAGTGGCCATCCTTCTGAGTGCGGCCGCGGTCGCAAAGTCGACCCCATGGGCTTTCGGCAACAGTGAAATGCGTTATGAAGAAAAGGGGGCAATGCAGGGATGAACAGGATCGGAACGAAAAGGTAAGTAATGAAGAAGACGTAAAGTGCGTTACGTGAATTCCGGCCTGGTACAGCCTGGACCCCTATCAGTTTTCACGTAACGCAAGATTAATTTATTATCGAATAAGTGGATGTCATTACAACTGTCTGTAAATTTTGACAAATTTAGTTATCTTTTTTTCAGCATGGCAACAGCATCAGCCTCTGCCATTGAAAATTGCACACGATGCCTTGCAGCAACATCGAGAGCAAATACCTTTGTATAGACTTCCGTCGAGCTGATCGACTTGTGCCCCATCAGGCTCTGCAGCACCTTCAGCGGAATTCCGGCATACAGCATGTGCATGGCGTAGGAGTGGCGGAACGTGTGTGGCGTCACCGGCACGGAGAACGTCACCCCGTCGGCGGCTGCCGCTTTAACAGCTTCGCCCAGCCAGGTGCGAACGGTACGGTCGGTGATCTCCCAGATGCGCACCTTTTCCGTTCTGCCGGTGCGCTTATTCCGGCGTTCCAGCGGTATTTTCAGGGTGGCCACCATCATTTCCAGCTGGCGGGCATACTGCGGATCGGAAAGCGGAACGTTACGATGAGGCTGGCTGCCGGCCGGAGCACGGCCGGCCGTTCGGGCCGCTTTCTCCACCCGCTGTTTGAGGGTTGCCAGTTGCACGAACGGGTAGGGCGGGGCCAGGGAAAAATCACTCCGGGTCAGGGCCAGTGCTTCGTTAATACGGGCGCCGGTGTTCCACAGGGTGGTCAGCAGCATCTTACGGTGAAGATCGGGCACGTAGTGGAGCAGGGCGCTCACTTCCGGCGCCAGCAGGTATTTCGGCAGTTCGTCCTGAACGAGCGCCATCTGGCGCAGTGCCAGCGCGGCCGGGTAATCGATGGCCACCGGCAGCTGAGCAGAGGAAAAAGCCCCGCTATGGCCTGGCAGTGCTGGCATCATGTTATGTCACCATTGTCATTAGAGTGTGCAGTGCATCACCGGTGCATCCGGGGATGCCGGACCCGGCAGGATCAGATACTCGGTAGCAGATTTGACACGGTAATTGGTGTAATCTTCAAACGAAACCGGGCTTGCTTTCATCCCCGCGAGAAAAGTTTCTTCAAGACCGCGGGCACGCGGAAGCGATAGTTCTATCGTCTCAGGATCGATGGCCATTTTCTGGCGGGTGGCTTCCAGCTCAGTGGTCAGCCGGTATTTTTCCGTACGAAAAGGAATACTCTCTTCAGCGTTTCGCTGTGTATAGGTCACGTCAAACATCATGCGATCACCGTCGTTCTGCAGTACCACGCCCCTGAGGAGACTTTCTATACGAACGGGGGATTCACCTTTCTGCGGAATCTCCGAGGTCCGGCTGCAGATAATCACCATCCCGGGTTTCTGACTGGCATTAACCATCCGCATTTCACTGAGCGTTGCCGCCCCTGCATCCCGTGCAGTCACACCCAGCAGGATCGTCAGCCCCATTATAAAACCGGTCAGTTTACACATCGTTCCTGTATCCTTTACGTTAATGTCTGGATCATCTTCAGGGAGAAATCCCGCCGGACTACACTATCGAGTGACATGTGGCCGCCAGAGGGTGTCCAGCCGACCACTCATTAAATGCTGCTGTCGGCTATCAGTAGCGACCAAGAGTCATTAACTGGAAGCATTTTTCCTCGGAGAGCTCTCCTTCTTTCTTTGGGAGAGGGCCAAGGAAAGGAGTTATCACATCGACTTCTGTGGACAGATACCATGTGTCATCAGCATCATCCCACCAGGCAACTGTGCGATCGTCCCAAGTGTGTATCTCACGGTAGCAGCCGTATCCGTATATGTGCTCAAACTCCGATTCTTCCATCCAGACTCTGTCATGCCCAAGGATTATGAGAGCCTCAAATAAAACACTCAGTGTAATTTTCATATTCATAATCAACTTCCTTATTATTTAATATCTATTAGTTCTATTTATTTATCATCGCCAGCAGAACATTCCGTTGCCCGCCCGCAGTGATTAGCAGAATAACAGTCACCGCCCGCAATTACCGGATCTCACTCTTTTTGACTTCCGAAAAATTCATAATAGCAAAGTTTTCGGAAGCGATGATGAACAGATTAACAGGATTTACTCGTCAGGTCGGTCTGATGCGGAGAGGGTGAAAGTTATCTAACTACTTAAAGTGTAGCACATTTTTAATTTTCGTTTCACAAATCAGCGCAGAAAATCGCCGTGATCCGGAACTCAGGGTTTTCGGATCTTCAAGACGAAGGAAAGATACTGCTGCATATTAAGCAATAATGTAATGAGATTATTGTTATTAAGGTATTAATAACCAAAGCGCACAAAAACATTATTTTTGTTGCCAGTTCTGCATTAATACACCAAAACAAATTCCGCGATCTATCCCGTCCTGTCATGTCAGGTTTAGCGCGCAGGAGTGGTTAAGATAAATCTGATCGGGATGACATAACCCGAATGCAAAGTGGGCTACGATGGAAAGACTGGGCAAACTCAGGGACAACAAGGAGAAAAAAATGGCTCAACTCAGGATCCGGGGCGTCAGAAGCTACGCGCCTGACAGGGATATCTGCTTTGATCTCAGCAGTAAGGTGACACTCATCTATGGCCAGAACGGCTCAGGAAAATCCACGGTATCAGGCTATTTCTATGACCGGCAGGCGGATAAATACCGGCACTGCACCTTTGAGAGCCCGCACGTCAGCCACTTTCAGGTCTTTAATCAGGAATACATTGACAGTAAGTTCACCCGTTCTGACTATCAGCCCGGGATCTTCACCCTCAGCGAGGCCAATCAGGAAAGCCAGGACAAAATAAACAGTAATAATAAAGAAAGCGCAAAACTGAGTGCCCGGACAGATAAGCTGAATGAGGAGATCGCCGAGAAGGAAGGTATGAAGGAAACGGTCACTGACAGCTGTGCCAAAGATATTTTCAACCGGACAGTCAATGACAGGAAAATCCTCAGCGATTTCCTGGATGGCGCTAAAATTAAACGATCGTTTTACGAACGTATGGTGGCAACACCGCTGTCGGAGGTTAGCACCACGGCTGAGGCGCTGGCGGATAAATGGCGGATGTTAAGTCAGAGCGAAGGAACGCTTGTCGCCGAAATTCATATTCCCCCGACAACTGTTTTAACGGAAGACACCCTGACACTGATGCAGGAACCCGTGATGCCTGCAAGCAGTACGCAATTCTCTGCTCTCATTCAGAAGATCGGTAATGCTGACTGGGTGCGCCAGGGACAGCAGTATATACACGACGATATCTGCCCATTCTGCCAGCAGTCCCTGGATGTCACGGCCTTTTCGCGCGAACTCATTCAGATGTTTGATGAGTCATACCAGACGTCTCTCGGGGCGCTGAGCCAGGCCGCAGAACGACTTGCTCAGGACTGTGATGCCCTGGCCGAATTAGAACGCCGTGTTACGACCCATGCTTTCGTTGATGAGGACAGTCAGATTTTAAGCCTGGTGAAAACGGTCAATAAAGGCTTCCGGATCCTGTTACAGCAGCTCCTTACTAAAATTAAAGAGCCTTCCCGGAAGGTACAACCCGAGAACGTTCAGGATCCCCTGGTGCAGCTCCGGAAGGAAGTGGACGTTTTAAATATCCGGGTACGGGAAAACAACCGTCTTGCTGAAAACTTCAGTCAGGAAAAACAGAACCTGTATACGGAAGTTATGGCGCACCTCAGGGGAATTTGTGAGGAGTTCTTTGCCGGGCGTGACCGGCAGCTTGGCGAACTGCAGAACGAAATCGACACCAGATTGCGTGAAGTCGGCGCCCTGGCTGCCAGTAAGAAAACACTGGATGATGAGACGAACAGGCTGACCGGACAGCTCTCCGACATCCAGCCAACCATTAACAGTATCAATGCGAATCTCAGGCTGCTGGGGATCACCGGCTTTGAAATCATCTGCCATGATGCAGAGATGAAACTGTACCGTCTTCGCCGGGGAAGCGAGCCAGAAAAGGCGGAAGTCTTCAAATCCCTCAGTGAGGGTGAGAAAACAATGGTTGCTTTTCTCTATTTCATCGAATCGTGTTCGGGCAGTCTTACCCCGGAAACCATCCATCCGGAAAATAAACTCATTGTGATTGATGACCCGATTTCCAGCCTGTCACATAACTATATCTATGAAGTTGCAGCACTCATTAAGCGGAAGATAATTAAGGCCGCTGCAGCGAGACATGTGGTGATACTGACGCATAATATGTTTTTCTTCCAGGAGATGCTGCTGAACAGCGGCCGCCTGCAGGATGGCAGGAAAGCGCCAGCAAACTGGTCGCTGTTTCGCATCATCAAGTCGGATTACAGTTCCTGCGAAACGCTTTCCATGCACGAAATGCTCAATGAATATCAGGCGTTATGGCAGACACTGAAAGACGTCAGGGATGCGAAAACCCAGCCCGTGGTGCTGTTCAATACGATGAGGAATATTCTGGAGTATTATTTCAGCTTTTCCTGCAAGAATGAAAAGCTTAAAGAAGCCCTGGAGTCTCTGGCAACGGAACACAGCGATGCCGGAGAATATGATTCATTTTACCGGGCCATCAACCGCCACTCGCATTCGGACGGTAGAAATCTTTTCTCAACCGGCGTCATCGATAAGGAACGCTATCTGAACATGTTCAGGAAAGTGTTTATTCACACTGATGACCATGAACACTATCTTGCCATGATGGGTGAATCCGAAGAACGGCCGGAAACAGAGGCGTAAACAAAGAGTATCGTCACCTGCGGGTACCGTTCACTTAACGCGTCGGGAGCGAGCGCATGTGATTACGCACATGCTCTACGCGCCCGAAACGAAAACGTGTATACCGTACAACGGGTACAATTTTCGGTTTCATGGCGGGTTTCCTTTTACAGTCCGGCTACTGCCGGAAGTCCCTGTAACCATTTACAGGCGGTAAAAAGCGCAGAGGGGAACACCCGAGGTGACGACAGCTGATTATAAGCCCCGTTCCGGTTTGACGTAAATCATTTCCACATTTGAAAAAGGGAAAATCAGGGCTCCCATTCTGTCCGGGAGCTAACTGCGATGTGCATCCAGCTTTGAATAACCAAACCTAATGAAAGTCACTGCTCATGCTGTTAACGGCCGTCCCGCATTCAAGTTCCCTCCAGGCAGCCGAGCGTGATATTTCCGACTTTGCCTATTTTTCAGATCTCGGGAGAGGAAGAGAGGAATTATTGCAGCATGGACACAAAAAACGAGTAATTGTTGCGATGAGAGGATTATTGCTCCATGAGCAAATATAAATGACTTTATGCGCCATGAGGTTAAATATATTGTTCCTGCCGTCCGGCTGAACCCCGGGGCAGGGGATCAGCCGGGAAGGAAAGCGTCACGGTTCTGCTTTCCGGGAGAGGGTCTTTCGTTTTTTCTTCAGGTACATCACTTCGTCACATTTGCCGATCATTTCCGCCAGCGTCGCGTACTGGTCTGCGTTATTGATCAGTTCGCCAAAGGAATAATTGATGTTGTAGGGCTTACCCGAGGTGTCATTGTAATGATCCAAACTGGCACTCAGCGCTTGCAGAAAAGAACTCGTGTTCCCGTTTCGCCGGATCAGGGCGGCAAACTCATCCCCGCCGAGGCGGCCTGCTATTTCGCCCGGTTCGAGGTGCTGATGTAAAAAGCCGGCAAAAACCTTCAGCACCTCGTCTCCCTCTGCGTGTCCCCAGAGATCGTTCACCGGTTTGAACCTGTCCAGATCGAAATAGATGAGGCTGAACGACGCATCCTGCCGGTTCATCGCGCGGAAGAGTTTTTCGCCGGCGCGGTAAAACCCGCGCCGGTTGGGAATGCCCGTCAGGCTGTCCGTCATGGCCATGCTGATGGCCTCGAATTCGTCTTCCACGATACAGGCCAGATCCCGGAGGGACGCAATGTCATCATCCGTGAAGGCGCGGGGAACGGTGTGGATCAGGCACAGCGTGCCGGCCACCGTGCCGTCGGGCAGGTTCACCGGCTGGCCGGCGTAGAACCGGATGTGGGGCTCACCGGTGACCAGGGGATTGTCACGGAACCGCTCATCAGCAGCTGCGTCGTGAACAATGAAGGGCCCCTCCTGCAGAATGGCATGCCCGCAGAACGAGATGTTACGCGGGGTTTCGCGCACGCCGACGCCCTGGCAGGCGAGGAGCCACTGGCGCTCGCGATCCAGCAGGCTTATCAGGGCCACCGGGACCTGAAAGGCTTTGCGGGCCAGCCGCGTCAGGCGTTCAAAACGCTCATCGTCACGGGTATCAAGAAGGCCGGTAATATACAGGGACTTCAGCCTCTGTTCTTCATTCTCCGGTATACCGGGTGCCTGCATGTAATCTCCTGGTATGTACAAAGTATATATGCAGATGAAAAGGTGTTTGGATCTGACTGAGTGTAATTATAGTTCACGACTTATCTGCCAGCGGCTGAACTTCAGGTACAGGAATTCACGTTTATCACTCGTACTAGACTCTCCGGAGGACCAGGGGAATGACCGGGTCTGTTACGGTGAGGGAATCTGTAAACCTCAGGATTTTTGCCGGGAAAGTACGTACAACTGCTATCTTGATTAGTAAATGTTAAAATTTGTAGGTATCCACCCGTTAAACAAAATGATTAATATTTAAAAATACTCGTTGAACACCCGTGCCGTAATAATGAAGTACATTAAAAACGTTATCCGGTCATGTGAAGCTGAGACCGTCTCTTCGTCATGTAAAATGCCGTACTTTCTTTGTCGTGAAGAATGACCGGGTTAAGTCCATAAGGTTGAGAGGAAGTCTGCTGATGTGATACGCTCAAGGCGAGATTTATCTCAGTGAGAACTCACGGCAACAAAAAGTTTTTGGACAACAAAACACAAAGTTGTTTTGGACTGTAGGAGTCCAAGAGACAATGACATTACATACAACGCCGTGTAACGGATTTTACATTATTACAAAGCCTGTGTTACAAGAGAGTTATGGACATGATTGAAAAAATATGTGAAGTAATTGATGGTGAATACGTCTGTGATATAGATATTAGCGTTGAAGAATGGAAGATTTTATTAAGGGATAAAAAAGTTTTTGATGACAAAAGTATTGCAGCGTTAAAAAAATGGTTCATTGAGCCAGACCATTCCTGTACATGTTTCGATATCGGCAAGAAGTACGACCTGCACAGTATGAGTGCTAATGGTGTAATCAATGGGTTGGGTGGAAGAGTTCAGAAGCAGCTTGGCCGATTCGAGGTTAAAGGAGTCGGAAAGATTGCTTCCGGGACAAAATTCATTACAGTCATGAAAAGTAGAGAAATTAAAGGAAACCCAAAGCGAAATTTATGGACTATCCGTGAAGAACTTGTTCAGGCAATAAAAGAACTAGATTTTTTTAGTACGAACGAAAGCTCAAGCATTGATTTTTACTCAGATAATGATTTGATCACTGCTCTAGAAGAAAGTAATCACTTTGACGTTACTCAGACATTTGAGTATAGCGAAAAAGCGAAACCTAAGAAAGCTGCAATAGAAGTCAAAAATGGACTCTCATACCCAAGAAGTAAATCTGTTTCAAAAAATGCGCTTAACAAAGCTGATTATAAATGTGAAATTAATTGCGACCATCCAACGTTCAGAAGGCGAAACTCTCCTCTAAATTACACAGAACCTCATCACATTGTCCCGATGTCAAAGCAAGACTATTTTGAGAATTCACTGGATGTGGAAGAGAATATCATATCACTATGTTGCAACTGCCATAAACAAATTCATCTTGGCAAGGGGTTTGAAGATATGTTGAGGAAAATATATGCCGAGCGGAAAGATGTATTAAAAAAAGCGGGAATCGAGATATTATTAGAGGATTTGATTCTTTTTTACAAGATGGAAGGTAATTAATCTTCGAGAAGATGCATGCTTATTTTTATTTTTTTAGCAATGAATGTGAAATACTGCCTGACTATCAATCCTGTCATGTGGTTCAGATTTATGGGGGAGAATTTTAATATTTTACCAGCATGGCATGTCGATCAATCGGTTAAGTATAGCGCCAGGTAACCAGACGGACTTTCCCTCTCAGGCGGGAGTCGTTATCCATCGTCCAGTACCTGATTAAAAGTAGGAGTAATTACAAGAAAATTAAATTGTATGACTATTATTTCCGTTCAGAAAAGAAAGTTACATTAAAAACCCGAAATTATTAGGGTTATTAATTAGTTAAGTGCTATATATTTTCGTGTCCGGGGGTACCCTAAGAGGGTGCGCAAGACAACACTCCAGTGTTCATTATTTATGACTGTCAAGCCATTTATTCATCTGCTCAATTTCACCTTTTTGAGCTTTAATGATGTCCTGCGCAAGCTTTCTCATTTCGGGATCTTTTCCGTATTTGAGCTCGGTCTCAGCCATTGCGATTGCCCCTTCATGGTGTGCGATCATACCTTTTGCAAAGGCCTTATCGGGATTGGATTCATTAACGGCGGCCATCATTTTTTCATGCATATTTTTCATGCCAGCCATATATTCCTGTGATGATGCCGATGAGTGCATATCTGACATTTTCATTTCCGAATGTTCAGCAGAAATGGCTGGCAGGGATAACATTAATATTACAAAAAGGGTGTTTTTGATTTTCATATAATAATTCCTTTCAGACAGGTACCGGTTAAGTGTAGCTGAGTCAGACAAAAAAGCCCCCTGACGGGGGGCAAAAATGTAGCAACGTTGTTTCAGGAAAATCTATCAGGGAAAAGGTAACAGCACGGATACTACCGTCGCATTCAGCCTGCATTGATCATGCGGCGGTGCGCTTCGGCCATGGCCTGATGTGGGCCGGATTGCCCGTTATTCATGAATTCATGGGCAACCGCTGCTCTTTCATGCTCATTCATCGCCGCGTAAGACGTTGACGGGACGGTCGTGGATACCGTGTTATTTCCCATCATCTTC
>NZ_JADBRD010000059.1:0-7668 GCF_014930495.1 Enterobacter cloacae complex sp. S3
GCTAACTTTGCAACAGTGCCAAAGCCATGTATTCCAGAATGTGATGCAGTCCCTGAAAGTTGACTGGCTGACGCATACACCGGCAGGTAAGGATGGCACCCGGACAACGGCACGGTCCAAAGGTAAAGTAGAGCGTCCTTTCAGGACCGTTAAAGAGGCACATGAAACCCTGTACCATTTCCATAAACCGGAGACGGAGCTGCAGGCCAACGAATGGCTCTGGAACTATCTGAGTCGTTACAATGCGCAGCAACACCGCAGCGAGAAACACTCGCGCCTGGAGGACTGGCTGGCAAATATCCCCCGGGACGGCGTGAGAGATATGTGCAGCTGGGAACAATACGGTCGGTTCGCCCGGGAGCCGGAATCCCGCAAGGTGGGTGTTGATGCGCGGGTAACGATAGACGGCACCGCATGGGAAGTTGAACCGGATATGGCGGGGGAAATCGTCATTCTGCTGTGGGGGTTGTTTGACGAAGAGATGTATGTGGAGTTTACCGGTGAAACATGGGGGCCTTATTATCCGGTATCGGGGCCTGTGCCACTACACCGTTATCGGACGTTCAGGCGTGGCAAAGCGGCTGAACGGGCCGATCGTATTCATGCTCTGGCCAGACAGCTGAACATCCCCATCAGCGCGTTGTCCGGAAGCGATCTCCGCGTGGTCAGTGATGACACCCAGCAGCGCATTGATGAATTGCCACATCAGCCCTTTGATGCCCGAAAATTTGAATACCACTTTCCCACCGTTATTGCGGCAAAACTGGCTATTGCCGACGATCTGGCCATTCCGCTGGCCAGAATGCCGGATGAAGACCGGGCGTTTATCGACAGTATTCTGGCTGAGACGCTAAACCGTAATGAAGTACTCGCCCGCATCAGAGACTATTTTCGTAACAGACAACCAGGAGAAGACCATGCGGGTTGAAGTGATGGAGCATTATGGGCTGACGCAGTCTATTGAACAGGCCAGGTATTATGAAACTGCTCACCATAAGCAGTTGATGAAAGACATTAAAGGGGCGATACGCGAAGGGCGTCTGATAGCCGTCTGTGGTGTGGTCGGAAGTGGCAAAACAGTCACTCTGCGACGCCTGCAGCAGCAACTGATGGATGAAAACAAAATCATTGTCGCCCGTTCCCTGTCGGTCGACAAACAGAGTGTCCGGCTCGCCACGCTGATTAACGCCCTGTTTTACGACCTGGCGCAGGATAAGCAGGTGCAGATCCCCAAGCAGGGTGAACGTCGCGAGCGGGAACTGCAGGAGCTGGTCAAAAAAGGTAAACGCCCGGTGGCGCTGTTTGTTGATGAGGCGCATGACCTGAACGGTAATACACTGACGGGGCTCAAACGGTTGATGGAAGTGGTTGAAGACGGCGGAGGACGGCTATCTGTCGTTCTGGCAGGTCACCCTAAACTGCGTAATGACCTGCGTCGTCCGACGATGGAGGAAATCGGTTATCGTACCGATATTTTTACGCTGGACGGGATCACCGGCAGCCAGCGCGAATATATCCAGTGGTTGCTGAAAACCAGCACCGGCAAGGGTAAGCCGGAAGATATTCTGACGACCGAAGCAGTTGACCTGTTGGCGATGAAACTTCGTACACCGCTGCAGGTCCAGTTGCACCTGACGCTGGCGATGGAAGCAGGATACCAGACAGGTGAAAAGCCGATTACCGCCACGCTGGTTGAATCCGTACTGTCACGTCAACTGGATGACCTGGAACCGACACTCACGCGGCATGGTTACCGGCTGAAAGATATGGTGGAGCAGTTTGATGCAAAACCTGCTGAAATCAGGGCATTATTTAACAATCAGTTAGACCCTGCCCGCACAGCCGAGCTACGCGACAGAATGTTGGCGGTCGGCCTACCGATATGACGATGTCTATTTGCAGTTATTGTGAGCCCGGCGGACTGGATTGCGAGTCCGTCTGGCTGATTGCGAGCCCATTGTCACTTAATGTGAGTCGGGGGCGTTTTTCATTTGCAGTTAATGTGAGCCGAAATATGCGCTGATTGCGAGTCGGAGGGATTTCGATTGCGAGCCACTACACATAGGGATTATCAACGCGATGAGAATTTTACTGGTTGAAGATGATCTGATGATCGGCGACGTGGTGGCGAATTCGTTACGCGATGCGTCGTATGCGGTGGACTGGATGAAAAATGGCAATGATGCGCTGGCCAGTTGCTTCGCGCAGCATTATGACATTGTGCTCCTGGATCTTGGGCTGCCGGGACAGGACGGCTTTAGCGTCATGAACGCACTTCGCCGTCAGGGATCATCCGTACCGGTGGTGATTGTCACCGCGCGGGATGCCCTTACGGACAGACTTCACGGCCTCGACAGTGGAGCAGACGATTACCTAATTAAACCGTTCGAGTTCAGCGAACTGCTCGCGCGGATACGCGCTGTTTTGCGACGACATAACGGCAACAGTGATCGATTGCTGAGTAACGGTGTGCTCAGCCTGAACCCGGTCAGTCACGAAGTGTGTTTGTTGGCCAGCGGAGAGAACTTTTTACTTTCGAAGCGCGAGTATGCTCTTCTGGAAGCACTCATGCAGCGCCCCGGCGGTATTCTCTCTCGCAGCGATCTTGAAGACCGTATTTATGGCTGGGGGGATGAGATTGAAAGTAACGCTGTTGAGTATTTCATCCACGCTCTACGTAAAAAGCTCGGCCGGAATGCCATCAAAAATGTCAGGGGGGTCGGATGGCTGGTTTCCAAAAGCGAGTGAAAAACTCTCTGAAGCTACAGCTCTCGGTAGCCCTGAGCGTCGCCATTTTATTTACCGCAGTTATTTCCTGTGGTCTTACCTTCTATTTTGCACTCGACGAAGCCCATGAACTACAGGATGGCACCCTGACCCAAATCGCCAGTGTGATATATGACAACCCTGACTCGCAGACTCTTGTTAAGCAACTGGATGGTGATAATGATTCCCGAGTGGTGGTGGAATTCATATCGGAAAACGGTAATTCCCTGCAGGCCCGCGACCCCACTTTTCAGCTGGAAACGCCCATGCATGAAGGTTTTCAGAACGTAATTTCCGGCGGAGAATCGTATCGTGTATTGGTGCATCGACTTTCACCCACCCAATTGGTCGCCATTGGTCAGCAGCTTGACGTACGCGACGAAATCTCATTTGAAAGCGCACTGCGCACGTTGATCCCGCTCAGTCTGCTGTTGCCGATACTGTTGCTGGTTGCGACTGATCTGATCCGGAAAGCCTTTCGCCCCGTTTCACTCCTTGCCGATGAGGTGCATCAGCGAGATGAACGCAATTTGACGCCGTTCCCTGAAGATGCCATTCCTGATGAAATTCGTCCATTTGTGGGTGGTATCAATAAATTGTTGCACAAAGTTAACGATGCCATGCAGACACAGTCACGTTTTATCGCCGATGCGGCCCATGAGTTACGTACCCCGCTAACGGCATTGTCGCTACAGGCGGAGCGGCTGTCGGCGAGCGAAATGTCGCCCGAAGCGCAATTCCGGCTGAACAGCCTGCAACAAGGGTTAAGCCGAACCAAAAACTTGTTAGAACAGCTGCTTCTGCTTGCCCGCGAACAGCAAAATACGCGGCAAGGAAATAATCAGCCTCTGCTCATTACACAGTTATTCAGGGAGGTGATTGAATCCCTGCATCCACTTGCTCTGGAAAAAAGTATTGATATTGGCGTACTGGAAACTGCCAGTGCGAGTCAGCTGGTTTACACCGATAAATACACACTCACTATTATCGTGAAAAATCTGGTAGAAAACGCAATCCGCTATATACCGGAACACGGACAAATTGATCTCAGCGTGATGGTATCGCAGCACGAAGCGATCATTAAAGTTGAAGATAACGGTCCCGGTATTGCCGCAGAAGAAAGGATGCGCGTGTTCGATGCATTTTATCGCCCTGAAGGCGTGACCCAACCCGGCTCTGGGTTGGGCTTAGCGATAGTCAAAGCATGCGTCACGCGGCTGGGTGGGAAAGTTACTTTAGCCCCTGCCAGCCAGTTTACCTCAGGCGTACTGGTCAGCATTGTCCTGCCACTGCAATCTGCGCGATAAAATGTAGATGAAAATTGTACTCTTACTGGAGATACTTTGCGTTCTGCTGGTGTTTTGCCTGCATCCCGACCTCGGTAAGGATATTGCCTGTTATTTGCATAAGATGATTTTCTACTCTTGCCACAGGTTTACGAGTAGGTGATTTGGGAGGAAGCGTCTTAGCCTTTGAAGTTGGCGCGAAGGAGAGAATGGCACTCCGTGCAACGCATTAATTACCGCGGATATCCGCCATCACCTACTTGCGCCTGTGTGTACCATTTCATCAGCTCTGCAGTTCCCGGCTCGTTTTCGGCGGGGGCCCATGGGGCGGCATCTTGATCAGCAACAGGCTGGTACCTACCGTGTTTTACCTCAAAAATAACGCCGCCTTCATCCAGTGACAATACGGTATGCCAGGTGCCTGCATCCATCTCCAGCACTTTACAGTCCTCACCTAACACGACGCGCTGGGTCAGGTTACCCAGGTCATCAAAGTTCAATACCAAAAAGCGACCGGTAAGGGATGTCAGCAGTTCAAAAGTATGCGGGTGGCGATGAGGGCGAACATAAGTTCCCGGTTCCATAGCAATAGCCAGACGCTGCACCGGGTCGCTCAATTCAGGGTGGAAATTATGATGGGCACGTAAGCGGGGGGAATTTGCGGCTTGTGCGCTTTGCTTGCGTAGGTCGTTGAAAGTAAGTTGTTTCATATTATAAGCCTTATTGCATTCTTGCAGCTTACGGCAACCAGGTTGCCGTAAGGCTTTTTGTTATACTAACAATCGATTAGCCACGGCATTCGCGGAACAAATCGCGGTCAGGATTATAGACGCTGGTGCTTACGTCCCACAGCCCCAAAATCGATGAGAACAGGTTGTCGTGGGAATATGATTTTTTCGCCGCATTATTTTCAAGGCAAGACATGTTGATGTGTTTCCCGGCGATAAAGCCCGGTGACATCCAGACCTGCATCGGAATATGCGTCTGCTGATCCGGTGCCAGTTTGTACGGCGTGCCGTGCAGATATAGCCCGCTTTCGCCCAATGATTCACCATGATCGGACACATAAAGCAGCACGGTGTTGTACTGATCGCTGTAATTTTTTAGCTTTTCAATCATCTCAGCTAATACATAGTCTGTATAACGAAGGGTGTTGTCGTAGGTGTTGACCAATTGTTCCTGAGTACAGTTTTCGATATCGCTACGTGCACATTCGGGCATGAAGTGGCGATGCTCAGCCGGATAACGCAGGTAATAAGTCGGTCCATGGCTGCCAATGATATGGAAGGCGACAAGCTTATCACCTGGCATTTTGGCGATTTCATCATCAAGGTTTTCCAGCATCACCTCGTCATGGCACGTTTTGCCATCGCACAGTTTCGGGTTATCACTAGGCTTAATTTCGACAGTCGGGATGCGGCTACATACGCCTTTACAACCGCCATCGTTCTCTTTCCATAACAGCGAGACACCGGTTTTCTGCACGATGTCGAGGAAATTTTCACTGTTAGATGCTTTTTTACTGTCGTACTCGGTGCGATTCATATTCGAGAACATGCACGGAACGGATATTGCGGTAGCGGTACCGCAGGAATGCATATTTTTAAACGAAATAACGCCGCCGGATTTGCTGGTAAAGGCATTGGTATCACGCGAATAACCGTTCATCGAGAAATTCTGGCTGCGTGCCGTTTCGCCAATCACCAGGAACATCAGCGTGGGTTTTTCGTGAGCGACGACGCGTTTAGCATCATTCCCCAGCGTCTGGAAAGGCACTTTAGTCGTAAAGTACGTATCCTTAACATACTGGAAAGTGCTGTAAGCGTAGTTCGCCGGGATGATCTCTTTATTCAATGTCGAGTTATTGCGGCCGACAGAGGCATAATCCTGATAATAAAGTGCGGCAACACCTGCAATCAAACTCAACGATGCCAGCACGGAGAGCAAACGGTAAGCAATGCCTTTATACCATTTTTCAGGATATTGAATTTTTATTGAAAAAAGGAGGATGGCAGGAAGGATACCGGTAAAGACGAACCATATAATAATTGAGCCATTAAGATAGGAATGCGCTTCCTGGGGGTTAGTTTCAATAATGTTTTGAATCATCGTTTGATCAAACATTACTTTATATTTTAGTGTCGAATAACTGACCAGTGAGCCAGTGATAAACAGTAAAGCAAAGAAAGGTTTCAGCAGAAAACGAACTGAGAAAGGCATAAAAACAACGTTAAGCGCCGCAACCAGAACAAAGGGAATAGAAATGACAAAACCAATTTTGACATGCTCTAAATGCGACAAAATCTCGTAAAAATGCAGCAATATTGGCCAGTTAAGTAAAAACGCAAAGATCATTGCCAGAAGTAAAACCAGCGGAATAACTTTCACCCTGAAAAGTACAGGCATTAACACCTCCGGAAAATAGTAAACCAGTAAAAACATTGATGATAATTACAACAATTCAATCTAATATTATGATTGCCTTATTCGCTGCAAAGCAGAGATTATCATTCTGAAATCTTAGGTTAACCTTAACGAGGCTTTGTTGAATAAATCAGATTTCGGGTAAGTCTCCCCCGTAGCGGGTTGTGTTTTCAGGCAATACGCACGCTTTCAGGCATACCTGCTTTCGTCATTTTGTTCAGCGCTCGTACCAGGGCCATAGCCTCCGCAACCTGACCATCGTAGTCACGCAGCGTCAGTGAACCCCCGAACAGCTGTTTTACCCGGTACATCGCCGTTTCCGCTATCGAGCGACGGTTGTAATCTGTTGTCCATTTCCACCGCGCATTACTCCCGGTCATTCGCTGATTAGCCACTGCACGGTTACGGTCTGCATATTCACCGGGCCAGTAACCCGCACCTTTTCGGGGAGGGATAAGCGCGCTGATTTTCTTATGCCGCAGTTCATCGTGACATAGCCGGGTATCGTAAGCGCCATCGGCGGCGGCTGACCTGATTTTCCGGTGGGTTTGCCGGATTAACCCGGGGAAGGCCTCTGAGTCCGTAACGTTGTTCAGCGACAGGTCAGCGCAGATGATTTCATGTGTTTTACTGTCAACGGCGAGATGCAGCTTACGCCAGATACGGCGGCGTTCCTGGCCATGCTTTTTGACTTTCCACTCGCCTTCACCGAAGACCTTCAGCCCGGTGGAATCAATTACCAGGTGTGCGATTTCACCCCGGGTGGGCGTTTTGAAACTGACATTAACCGACTTTGCCCGCCTGCTGACACAGCTGTAATCCGGGCAGCGTAGCGGAACGTTCATCAGAGAAAAAATGGAATCAATAAAGCCCTGCGCAGCGCGCAGGGTCAGCCTGAATACGCGTTTAATGACCAGCACAGTCGTGATGGCAAGGTCAGAATAGCGCTGAGGTCTGCCTCGTGAAGAAGGCGCTGCCGACTCATACCAGGCCTGAATAGCTTCATCATCCAGCCAGAAAGTTATGGAGCCACGGTTGATGAGGGCTTTATTGTAGGTGGGCCAGTTGGTGATTTTGAACTTTTGCTTTGCCACGGAACGGTCTGCGTTGTCGGGAAGATGCGTGATCTGATCCTTCAACTCAGCAAAAGTTCGATTTATTCAACAAAGCCAAACAGAAGCCACTGGAGCAC
>NZ_JADBRD010000059.1:7734-9294 GCF_014930495.1 Enterobacter cloacae complex sp. S3
AGTAAGTTGGCAGCATCACCTTTTGCGTCTATAGTCATGATGTCAAATGAACGCGTTTCGACAGGAAATCATCATGAATAAATATCAGGCAGTTATTATTGGTTTTGGCAAGGCTGGAAAAACATTAGCCGTCACGCTGGCAAAAGCAGGTTGGCGTGTGGCTCTCATCGAACAATCAAATGCAATGTATGGCGGGACCTGTATTAATATCGGCTGTATCCCAACCAAAACATTGGTTCATGACGCACAGCAGCACACAGATTTTGTCCGTGCCATACAGCGTAAAAATGAAGTGGTTAATTTTTTACGTAATAAGAATTTTCATAATCTTGCGGATATGCCCAATATCGACGTGATCGACGGCCAGGCGGAGTTTATCAATAATCATAGCCTGCGTGTTCATCGGCCTGAGGGAAATTTGGAGATTCATGGCGAGAAAATTTTTATTAATACCGGTGCACAAGCCGTGGTTCCGCCAATTCCTGGAATTACCACCACGCCTGGTGTATATGACAGCACCGGATTACTTAATCTAAAAGAATTGCCTGGGCATTTAGGTATTTTGGGCGGCGGATATATTGGCGTTGAGTTCGCCTCTATGTTCGCTAATTTTGGCAGCAAAGTAACCATTTTAGAGGCAGCTTCGCTGTTTTTGCCTCGGGAAGATCGGGATATTGCTGATAATATCGCGACGATTTTACGCGATCAGGGCGTCGATATTATCCTCAATGCCCATGTGGAGCGAATCAGTCACCATGAAAATCAAGTGCAAGTGCATAGCGAGCACGCCCAACTGGCGGTGGATGCACTGTTAATAGCTTCCGGTCGTCAACCGGCTACCGCTTCGTTACATCCAGAAAATGCCGGTATCGCAGTAAACGAGCGCGGGGCAATTGTCGTTGACAAGCGATTACATACCACCGCAGACAATATTTGGGCGATGGGAGATGTTACCGGCGGGCTGCAATTTACTTACATATCACTGGATGATTACCGCATTGTACGTGATGAGTTACTGGGTGAAGGCAAACGTAGTACTGATGATCGGAAAAATGTGCCTTATTCCGTATTTATGACACCGCCCCTGTCCAGGGTTGGTATGACAGAAGAACAAGCCAGAGAGAGTGGTGCTGATATTCAGGTGGTGACATTGCCTGTAGCTGCAATTCCGCGCGCCAGAGTGATGAACGATACCCGTGGGGTATTAAAAGCGATTGTTGATAATAAAACCCAACGTATATTAGGAGCATCACTGCTGTGTATTGACTCCCACGAGATGATCAATATAGTGAAAATGGTGATGGATGCCGGGCTGCCTTATAGCATATTACGCGATCAGATATTTACTCATCCGTCGATGAGCGAATCACTCAATGATCTATTTTCATTAGTCAAATAAACTCAAAATCAGACGCCAGAACAAATATTCTGGCGTCTCAGAGAAAAGAATCTTATTAATTCTCTGTTACTCTATAACTTCTTAATCACTTCATTGATGGTATTTTATATGTTTAAAAAATCGGTGATGCTGCCAACTTAATGATTTAGTGTATGATGGTG